>JAYNJA010000008.1:19055-26325 GCA_038109705.1 Thalassolituus sp.
GGGCGTCATGGTGCACGCCATGCCGTAAATCTCTGCCCATGCTGAATGAGTTACGCAACGAACTGAAGTCTGATGGATTTGAAGTACTGGCGATAAACGTCGACGAAACCAAGGAGGAAGCCCGTGCCTTTCTGAAAGAAGTGCCTGTCGACTACCCGACACTGTTTGACGACGCTGACACCGCAGCAACCTATGAACTGCGCGGAATGCCGACTGCATACCTGATTGACGCGCAAGGCAATCTGCACAGTCAGCATGTTGGATTCAACCCCAAAGATATGCCAGCCATCCGCGAGGAAGTGCGCAGGCTGCTCAGTAAATCTGAATAAACGGAGGAATCATGTCTCGCGTTGTATTTATCACAGGCTGTTCAACCGGTATCGGCCGGGCGCTGGCAGAGACATGCCTGAGTCGCGGTGACCGCGTCATTGCAACTGCCCGAAAAGCATCAGCACTGCAATACCTGGCTGATAACAGAAATGCCACATGCCTGACTTTAGACGTCAACAACGAAGGCAACCTCCGTGATGTCTTCGCCAAAGTCACTGAAGATTTCGGAACAATTGATCTGCTGATAAATAACGCTGGCTACGCCGCAATGGGCCCCGTGGTAGAGCTGGAAACATCAGAACTACAGCAACAGTTTGCTACCAATGTGTTCGCTCCGGTAGCAGTAACTCAACACGCCCTGCCGCTGCTAAAAGCTGCCGGTCACTCTGTTGTGGTAAATGTTGGCTCCGTGTCAGGGATTCTGACCACGCCGTTCTCAGGAGCGTACTGTGCAACAAAGGCGGCGCTGCATTCGCTCTCCGATGCCATGCGCATGGAGCTGGCACCCTTCGGTATCCGTGTGCTTACTGTACAGCCAGGGGCCATACAATCCAGTTTTGGCGATAATTCTCTGGCAGGCGTTGAACATTTGCTGACAGAAGGTTCGGCTTACCGCGCAGTCGAAGACAAGATTCGGGAGCGGGCTGTCGCTTCACAGCAGAATCCGACAACTGCGAGCGACTTCGCAAATCAGCTGCTGGACCACGTAGATAAAGGCTCAGGCCCAGTAGTCAGAATTGGCAACGGCAGCACTGCCCTGCCTGCGATGAGACGTTGGCTTCCACTGAAGTTGATGGATCGCATTCTCAGCAAAAAGTTTGGGCTGGATAAAATAAAAGCAGGCTAGGCCTGCTTTTATCATTAACGCTGATCAATACCGATCAATCCGGGCGATGCTCACGGGCAAGGTAGTCGTGTGACTGCATCTCAAGCATACGCGATGTTGTACGCTGAAATTCAAACTCGAGCTTGCCGGTTTCATAGATATCAGGGATCGCCGCGTCCGCAGACATTATCACCTTCACGCCACGATCGTAAAATTCATCGATCAGGTTGATAAAACGACGAGCCAGGTCATCGTTCTTCACGCCCATCACGGGAACGTCCGAAATTATTACGGCGTGATACAGCTTACCCAATTCAATGTAGTCGTTCTGAGAGCGAGGACCATCGCACAGGGCTTTGAAGTCGAACCAGGCGATGTCATCACAAATGGCTTTCGCAGGAATCTTGCGCCCCAGGACTTCAACCTGAGCGTTCGCCTCGACGTGGCGAGGGTCTGCGATCAAGCCCTGAAAACTGCGCTGAAGACTACTGTGCGCCTTATCATCCAGCGGATAATGGTAGAGCTCAGCCTGTTCCAGTGTACGCAGGCGATAATCGACACCGCTGTCTACATTCACAACCTCGGTAAATTCGTTCAGCAGCTTAATCGCAGGAATAAAGCGGTCACGCTGAAGTCCATCTCTGTAGAGGCCATCCGGAACGATGTTCGATGTCGCTACCAGGGTAACGCCACGATCAAACAGCTCCTGCATCAGACCACCCAGAATCATGGCATCGCCGATATCTGATACGAAAAACTCGTCAAAGCAGATCACCAGTGCTTCTTCAGCAATACGGTCAGCAACGATAGTCAGGGGATTCTTTGAACCAGCCAGCTGAGTAAGATCGCCATGTACCCTCTGCATAAAGCGGTGAAAGTGCGTACGCATCTTGCGCTTGAACGGCAAGGCATCATAGAAGGTATCAACCAGATAGGTCTTGCCACGGCCAACACCACCCCAGAAGTAGATACCCTGCTCCGGGCGAATCTTCTTCTTGCTTAAACGGCTGGTCAGCTTCCCTATTACGCCCTTCTGACTACGACGTGCCTCTGCGGCAACCAGATCATCATAAAGACGCTGCAGATGCTTAACGGCCATTTCCTGCGCAGCATCGTAAGAAAAATCATCACGCAGAAGATCAGCTTGATACAGTTCCCATGGGGTCGACACGTTTACTCTCCATCAGAGGCAATTCCGGGGGGCGCAATTTAAATGACACGCAGGCAAAGTGCAAACCTACAGGCCACAGCCAGCCTGCCTTTCACTACATTCGTCCAGGCCATCGAAAAAAGTATCGCCCCGTTATCTGAGCGTAGCCAATTCCTCGAGCAGTGTTGCTTTCAGGTCAGTCAGACGTCCATGGAAAAAGTGCCCGGTATCTTCAAACACGACCCAGTGAGGCTGTGGCACAACCAGCTGCACCCAGCTATCCACCTCATCAAAGGGGACGACTTCATCCGCATCCCCCATAAAGACCCAGGACTCAAACTGAACAGGCAACGTTGTCGGCGCATCAAAGTGGTGTACCGCCGGCGCGATCAGTACCAGACCATTCAAGAGTTCCGGGTTGGCAGAAGCGCACAGGCACGCCAGACCCGCACCGAAAGAAAAACCAGCCAGAATGACCCGTTTCCAGCCCAGCACCTCACGAGCATAAGCCACCGCCGCGGCAACATCCTCCTGTTCACCAACACCGTGGTCATGCACCCCTCCACTTTTTCCCGTACCACGAAAATTGAACCGCAGCGTACCCCACCCAAGATCCGCAGCTGTGCGGATGACCGTTGTGACCACTTTGTTCTGCATAGTCCCGGAAAACAGAGGATGCGGATGACACATCACTAGCCCGGTTGTTGTATCATCGCCTGACGCAAGACCTTCAAGGGTGAAATCTTCGACAGGGATGGAGACTGCTTTTTCTTCGAGCACAGGACATTCCTCAGATGTATTCGTTGTGGAGATCCGATCAGCTTCAGATCACCATATTGATATAGCAAAATGTTATCAATACTGCCTTTTTATATACCACTCACCTTGATATATTGCCCCAAATTCTAACTTGCCGGTGTTATACCTTCAGGGAGCTAACAGGCCACTTATGACCGACTATAACCTTACCCACCTGAAGCAGCTGGAAGCGGAGAGTATTCATATCATCCGCGAAGTTGCTGCAGAGTTCGACAACCCAGTGATGCTTTACTCCATTGGTAAAGACTCAGCAGTTATGCTGCACCTTGCCCGTAAGGCATTTTACCCGGGTAAACCACCTTTCCCGCTGATGCACGTCGATACCACCTGGAAATTCCGCCAGATGATCGAATTCCGTGACAAAATGGCGAAAGACATTGGTATGGACCTTATTGTTCACACCAACCAGGAAGGTGTTGAACAGGGTATCGGCCCATTCACACACGGTTCATCCAAGCACACTGACGTGATGAAAACCCAGGCGCTGAAACAGGCTCTGGATAAATACGGCTTCGACGCTGCTTTCGGTGGTGCCCGTCGTGACGAAGAAAAATCCCGTGCAAAAGAGCGTGTATACTCTTTCCGTGACAGCAAGCACCGCTGGGACCCTAAAAACCAGCGTCCTGAACTGTGGAACATCTACAACGGTAAAGTAAACAAGGGCGAGAGCATTCGAGTGTTCCCTCTGTCTAACTGGACCGAACTGGACATCTGGCAGTATATCTACCTCGAAGACATCCCACTGGTACCGCTGTACTTCTCAGCCAAGCGCCCTGTTGTTGAGCGTGACGGCATGCTGATCATGGTCGATGACGACCGTATGCCACTGGCAGAAGGCGAAGTACCAGAAATGAAATCAGTACGTTTCCGTACCCTGGGTTGCTACCCACTGACCGGTGCCGTGGAATCTGAAGCGGCAACGCTGCCTGAAATCATTCAGGAAATGCTGCTCACCACCACATCTGAGCGTCAGGGCCGTGCAATTGACCACGACTCATCCGGTTCCATGGAGAAGAAGAAGCAAGAGGGGTACTTCTGATATGTCACACCAATCTGATCTGATTGCTTCCGATATTCTCGAATACCTGAAGCAACACGAAAACAAAGAAATGCTGCGTTTCCTGACCTGCGGAAACGTGGATGACGGTAAATCCACTCTGATCGGCCGTCTGCTGCACGACTCCAAAATGATCTATGAAGATCAGCTGGCAGCCATCGAAAAAGACAGCGCAAAATCCGGTACCACTGGCGCGAAGATCGACCTCGCACTGCTGGTTGACGGCCTGGCAGCTGAACGTGAACAAGGCATCACCATCGACGTAGCCTACCGCTATTTCTCGACAGCGAAACGCAAGTTCATCATCGCTGACACCCCTGGACACGAGCAGTACACCCGCAATATGGCGACCGGTGCATCGACCTGTGATCTGGCGATTATTCTGATTGATGCCCGTTACGGCGTACAGACTCAGACTAAGCGTCACAGCTTCATTGCCTCACTGCTGGGTATCAAGCACGTTGTAGTCGCCATCAACAAGATGGACCTGCTGGACTTCAGCGAAGAGCGCTTCAATGAAATCCGTGAAGACTACCTTGAGTTTGCCCAGAAGCTGCACCTGGACGACATCCGTTTCGTACCAATGTCTGCTCTGGATGGCGATAACGTAGTAGACCGCTCTACCCGTTCTCCATGGTTCACTGGCCAGACCCTTATGGAAATTCTGGAGACCGTAGAAATTGCTGAGGACAAAAACCTCGACAACTTCCGTCTGCCAGTTCAGTACGTAAACCGTCCGAACCTCGACTTCCGTGGCTTCTGCGGCACTATCGCTGCAGGCACCATCAAGCCGGGCGAAACCATCATGGCACTGCCATCGCAGAAGACCTCTAAGGTTGAAAGCATCGTGACTTACGATGGCAACCTGGAAGAAGCTTTTGTTGGTCAGGCCGTTACTCTGACCTTAGAAGACGAAATCGACATCAGCCGCGGCGACGTGATCGTAAAAATCGAAGACCGCCCTGAAGTCAGCAACCGTCTGAACGCCAACATCGTATGGATGACTGAGAACCCGATGGTTCCGGGTAAGCCTTACGATCTCAAGTTCTCGTCAAGCGCAACTGCTGGCACCATCAGCCAGGTACATCACCTGATTGACGTAAACACGCTGGAACAGCGCGCTGCGGATCAGGTTCAGCTGAACGAAATCGCACTGGTTGAAGTGGCACTGGATAAATCAGTTCCGTTCGACACCTACGGCAAGATTCCGGGCACTGGCGCTTTCATCATTATCGACCGCCTCACTAACGTGACCATCGGCGCCGGTATGATTGTTGGCAGCGCATCAGCTTCTGCAGGCAACACGGCTCCGGTCACGGCAGAAGAGAAAGCGCGTCGCTTTAATCAGAAGCCAGCAATTGTTGCTGTTAACGCAGCCGACGCAGAAAGTGTTGTTAACGCTCTGGATCGTCGTCTGTACGAAATGGGCCGTGTATCGGGCATTGCTACTGCCCAGAACGCTCAGGTTCTGAAAGACAACGGTCTGGTTGCCCTGGTCGCTGGCGGTGCAGATGGCGCTGACATCAGCCTGGCGGCCGATCAGGAGTCTCTGGACAACCTGATTGCCGACCTGCAGGAGCAAGGCATCATCTGATTGATGTCCTGTTCTGAATGAAAAATGCCCCGAGTAGCTCAGGCCGCCGGGGCATTTTTTATGGGTAGCTAAAAATTTTCTAACTCGTTGAAAATAGTAGTGAAAAACTGTTGACAGCTTTTCAGATGGTGGCATAATACGCGCCACTTGAGACGCACACGCGACCAAGGAAGTTTGAAGTGGCTATGTAGCTCAGCTGGTTAGAGCACAGCATTCATAATGCTGGGGTCACTGGTTCAAGTCCAGTCATAGCTACCACTTATTCTAAAGCCCCGGATCTGTAAAGATCCGGGGCTTTTTTTTTGTGCTCCATAAATTTACCTACACATACAACCCTGCGCATACAAAAAGCAAACAGTTATTTACGGAGATTACGTTATTCTGAGAACTGGTAATCATTTACGAATGGTCAGCCACTTATACTGATCAAACGTTAAATATATGGTGACGCCTATGCCAGTTCCACTACACTCCACAGATGAGAACCCGGAATACGCTCTTACCCGCATACTCGCGGATGCGATTGATAAACGACGACTTCCGGCGGGAGCAAGTGCTATTCAGGGGTACAGTCAACACCTGAACAACGCCCAGCAGCAACAGTTTGTCATCCGGACTGAGGCAGGCGATTATTTTGTGAAGCGTCAGCCTGCATCATCGAGCTCGACTGAGCAGTTCGAAGCAGAGTCTCACGGATTAATTACCATCGCAGCTTCTCATAGCATCCGGACGGCAGTGCCATACGCCACCGGCTCACTGGACGGCTACCACTATATCCTGCTAAGCCACCTGGCACTCGCCGTACACGGCGACTGGCGCCAGGCCGGACAGCAGATTGCTCGAATGCATGGCTGGCACGCGGAGCAGGGATACGGTTTCGATACCACTACTTATTGCGGTGCAACGGCACTCGATAACCGCTGGAATCTAAGCTGGGCCGACTTTTACACGTGCCAGCGTATAGAGCCGTTGCTTAAAGCCCTGACAGATAAAGGCGAACACATTACGGGCACAAACCGGCTACTCATGAAGTGTGCGGTCCTGCTTGAGCAGCATCAGCCCGATGCCTCGTTACTGCATGGTGACCTATGGTCAGGCAATATTGGCTTTATTCCAGATCCTGAAGGCTCCCTGCCGGTAATTTACGACCCAGCCTGTTACTTTGGCGACGCGGAAACCGATCTCGCAATGACTGAGCTTTTTGGACGCTTCCCTGAAAGTTTTTATCAAGGATACCGGGAATTCCGGTCAATTGATGAAGGGTATGAAGAGCGGCGGAATCTGTATCAGCTATTCCATTTGTTAAATCACGCGCTGCTATTCAGCGGACATTACGCAATCCAGTGCCGGGATCTGATGCGAAAACTCTGAGGGATTTCTGAGAAGGCTATGAGCGGGTGCTTTCACCCACTCACGCTAGCCTGGAGATTAAGGATTGAGTCGACGCTTGATCCAATCAGTGCCCTCTCTGAGGTACTCGAGACGATCATGCAG
>JAYNJA010000008.1:26395-32475 GCA_038109705.1 Thalassolituus sp.
TGTGGGCTGAGACGGTAGCCCCCCCAATGATCAGGGACCGGGATGTCCTGCCCTTCATACTCGCCCTGCAACTCAGCAAACCGCTCTTCCAACGTTGCACGATCTGCCAGCGGCTGACTCTGGTGAGAGGCCCATGCACCTATCTGGCTTTCACGCGGACGTGAGTGGAAATAGGCCGCCGTTTCTTCACGGCTGATTTTGCTGACAGTCCCCTGCACCATCACCTGTCGCTCCTGAGCCAGCCAGGAAAAATGCAAGGCTGCTTTTGGATTCTGTTCAAAATGGCGGCCCTTATTACTGGTGTAATTGGTGAAAAACACGAAGCCATCTTCATCGTAAGATTTCAATAAAACAATACGCTGCCACGGCTGCCCGGACTCATCGCAGGAAGCCAGTGTCATGACAGTTGGCTCATCCGGCAGTTCTGCTTTCTGCGCTTCAAACCACGCATGAAACTGGGTCAGCGCATCATCTGCAGCGGTAGTTTCATCCAGACGACCTTGTGTATATTCCCGGCGGATTTCGTACAGATTGGCCATTGCCAGCTCCAGTAAACGTCATTCGTTGTGCTTATGGTACCATTGCTGCCCGCAAGCGTCCTGACGCAAAACAACGTACGTAAAACAACATCGCGTCAGCGTGACTGAACTAAGTTTAAAGAGCGACCACACTGTATGTCTTTACTGAATTATCCGACCGCTGGCCTTGGCCGTCGTCTGGCAGCCATGGGCTACGATGGCATGGTGCTGATAGCACTCTACATTATTCTGGGTGGAATACTGGTCACCGCTGCCAGTACACTGGCTGGCTACGATCAGATGCTGCAGCTGACACCCGCTCAGGCAGCAAGCCTGTTCTACACCATCACTTTTCTGTACTACAGCCACTCATGGCGTCGTGGTGGACAGACAATTGGCATGAAAGCCTGGCGGCTATATCTCGTCAGTGAAGACAACAAGCCGATACGACTGAGCCATTGTATTCTGCGCAGCACAGCAGGATTTTTCTCACTGGTGATTTTTGGTCTGGGGTACTTCTGGATGCTGTTCGATAAAAAACAGCGTACCTGGCACGACATCGCGTCATTAACGCGCATCGTACACAAGCCCAAAGGCGTTGATTGATTCGGATCAGAACCTGCGTAAGGCCCCCGTCAGCCGGCCTTACGCAACAGATGAATACCGAGACCTGCACTCAACAGAATCGGAATAAGACTGGCCATGATAGGTGCAAAACCAAGTACGATACTGACTGGTGCCAGCATCTCCTCCAGATATTTGTATACCAGCCCGACGAGAATGCCGGAAAAAATCCGCGAACCAGCAGTCACCTGACGCAGTGGCCCAAAAATAAACGCGGCACCCAGCAAAACCAGAGCGAACGTACTCAACGGCTGAGTAACTTTCTTCCAGAACGAAAGCAGATAATTATCTGCGTTAAGATCCTGCTCCTGCAGATATCCGGCGTAGGCATAGAGATTTGATATCGACATGTCGCGCGGCTCAATCATCACCACACTAAGGCTCTTCGGCGTCAGGCCGGACTCCCATGCAATGGAGTTGTGCCTGAGAGTTTCTGTTTTTTCAACGGAGATTCTCTGCTCGACAATTTCCTGCATCTGCCAGTGACTACGCTGATACAGAGCACGCTTGGCACGCACCACACGTTCAAGATTCTTTTCATCGTCGAAATAAAACACCGTGATGCCATGCAGAACACCATTCGGTTCGATCGCGGTAAAGCGCATAAACTGGTTTCCTTCCCGGTGCCAGTAGCCTTTACCTTTGTTCGACAGTACTTCGCCTTTACCCTGCAGAACAGCCTTCTGCGATTGCGCGATCCGCTCCAGTGGCGGAATGACATATTCTGCCAAAGCAACACTGAGGATCATAAGAACGACAATTGGTTTAATTACAGCCCAAAGAATCCGCCAAACAGATAGACCTGCAGCACGCATCACCGTCAGCTCACTGCTTGCCGCCAGACCACCAAGCCCGGCAAGACAACCAATGAGACACGCCATCGGCATGTATTCATATGCGCGACGGGGCAAGCGCAGTGCCATAAACTCGAGCGCTTCGACAAAACCGTAACCACCTTTCAGCTGATTCAGTTCGTCTACTAAGGTAAAAATTGCATCCAGGCCGATGATCACCAGAATGACGACAAGGGTCGCCGTCAGAACGCTTTTGCCAACGTAACTATCCAGGTGTTTCATGCGAACCTCCGCGCACGATGACGTCGCAACAACTCAGGGCCAACCATCAGCCCAAGGCCAATCACCAGATACAGTGCATGCAGACTCCAGACACCCAACTCGGTAATTTTGCTTTTCTCCAGCATGCCGCGCATAGCAATGAGCAACGAGATATACACCATAAACAGAATAATGGCCGGGAACATACGGGCGAAGCGTCCCTGACGCGGGTTAACCTTCGAGAGCGGAAATGCGATCAGTACCAGTAACGGTACCATCACGATCAGCGAAAAACGCCACTGCAGCTGGGCATTAAACTTTGGATCTTCTGAACCAAAAAGCTCTAGCGTGGGTACCGCATCATTGCGGACTTTACGGCGCTCTTCTGATTCCTCTGCAATTTTCACCCCGTATTTTTCGAACTCCAGCACCTGCAAGGCTGCGGTGTCAGGTGACAGATCAAAACGCTTACCGTTGTGAAGCTCAAGAAAGCGTGAGCCTGTCTCTGGGCTAGTGTACTGGCTACCACGTTCAGCCAGCATAAGGGTATCGCCATCAGCAATGAAAACATGATTCATTACTGTTTTATCGTCTGATAACGATTCAGTGTAGGTCACCCGACTGCCGTTCTTCATACTCTGAAAACGCCCTGGCGCCAGAAGTTCAAACTCAGTCATTTCTGCCTGCTTGCGATACAGATCTTCTGTCATCTGAGCACCAAGAGGACTCAGATATAACGAAAATGTACCAACAAGAACCATCACTACGGTTCCGGTCACCAGGGTATATCCCAATAACCGCCGCTCTGAAATACCTGTTGCGGTAAGCACCGTCATTTCGTTTTCGGCATACATGCGACCGTAGGCAAGAAGAATTGAAATAAACAAAGCCATCGGCAAAATCATTTCAAGGAACGATGGCATACGCAGAACCAACGCCATAAAAACAACCTGCAGCGAGATTTCACCAGCAGCTGCAGACGCCAGCTGCTGAATCAGGCGACCACTCATCATAATCATCAGAAGCACCAGGGTGACCGCTGCCATAGTGGTCAGCAATTCCCGGGTCAGATAGCGGAACAGAATCAAAGAAAATTAGCCTCAGTTTGCTTCTACGTTGGGTATCGATGGGGTATCGATTCGATATAGGCCGGAATGTCGCCGGTTATCGGCGCCCATTGTACTTATTTTTTGAGCCGAGGTTACCCGCCCACTTGTTTTTTACGCATCAGGCCGCACACTTAGAGTATTAATCGACATCCGAATCCACAGGAGCCTTCATGGATTTTCAGATTTTCTCCGGCAAAGCGGCTGACCTCAACACAGACCGTCTCGTAGTTACTCTCGCAAAAGACGATACTCTGTCAGCCTCTGCAAGCGAGCTGGATACAGCATCATCCGGTGCTATTACAGCCCGCGTAAAAGGCGGAGACATAAAAGGCACCGCAGGGGCAACCCTGGCGTTGTATGGCCTGAGCGGTATCAATGCTGAGCGTGTTGTTCTGACCGGCAGTGGTAGCGCTCCGCTGAATCGCGTCGATGCTGGCAAAGTGGTATCCGCTATCGCCTCAGCAATCGCAGGCAAAGGAGGCAACGCTGCCGTTGATCTGAGTGCCTTAGCAAATGATGATTTGCCAGAGGCCTGGTGGGCAGAGCAACTGGTTCTGGCTATCCACGCTTCCGAATACAAATACAGCCTGACTAAAAGCGGCGCGGAAAGCACACCAGCTCTGGAAACCCTCACCTGGATTGGCAACGACATTTCTGACACGCTGAAAACCGCCGATGCAAAAGGTCAGGGAACCTCTTACGCGAAAGAGCTGGGTAACCTTCCACCAAACATCTGTACTCCGGCCTACCTGGCTGAGCAGTCTGAAAGCCTGAGTAAAGACGCAGGCTTCAACTGCCGGGTATATGATCAGGAAGAACTGAAAGACATGGGCGCTGGCGCGTTCTACTCTGTTGCTAAAGGGTCATCAGAGCCTGGCAAAATCATCATTATGGAATACAAAGGTGCCGGTGATGCGCCTGCCCATATGATCGTTGGCAAAGGCATTACTTTTGATACCGGCGGTATCAGCCTGAAGCCAGGAGCCAAGATGGATGAAATGAAGTACGACATGTGTGGTGCTGCATCCATTCTCGGTACGATGAAAACCATCGCCCTGCTCAAGCCAGCCATCAATGTGGTAGCCGTCATCACCACAGCCGAAAACATGCCTGCCGGTAACGCCAGCAAGCCTGGAGACGTTGTTACAACACTTTCCGGTCAGACTGTTGAGATTCTGAACACTGATGCAGAAGGCCGACTGGTACTGTGTGACGCTCTGACTCTGGCAATTCGTGAACACAAACCAGAAACCTGTGTTGATGTCGCCACATTGACTGGTGCCTGCATGGCTGCACTGGGCAAAGTGAACTCAGGCCTGTTTACCACCGATGAAGACCTGGCCAGTGAACTGACGACAGCCGGTATGTACTCGGGTGACCGCGTATGGCGCCTGCCTCTGGAAGAAGATTACCAAAGCGGTCTGGACAGCAACTTTGCCGATATGGCGAATATTGGCGGCCCCCTGGCCGGAGCAACGACTGCCGCTTGCTTCCTGTCCCGTTACACTCAGGACACCCGTTGGGCACACGTTGACATTGCAGGCCCTGCCTGGGGTGGCGATGGCACTTCAAAAGGCTCTACAGGCCGCCCGGTACCTCTGCTGACAACTTACCTGCTTAATAAAATTCAGTGAGTTAGTTGTGAACTGATGCTTGCCAAATAGAAAAGCGGGCTAAAAAAGCGGGCAGGCCCGCTTTTTTATTGCCCCAAATATTTTCACCAGAAAATGCTATCGGGCGAAAAACACATCAGCGCGTTCAGGAGAGGTACGGTAGCTATCACTATGACGCGTAGTGATCGCCACTTTATTTGAAGGCACACCACGGCGAATCAGATACTGGAATACTTCGCGTGCACGCTTATATGCCAACTCTGCGACACTCGCCTGCGGCGCATCAATCTCACCAGTTCCAACAACAACGATGGTGACGCCCGGACACCGGAAGAACGTGTCAGTGAGTTCAGCCAACGCTGGAGCATACTGTTTACGCACCAGATAGGACCCCGCCTCAAATTCAACCAATGGCTCCCGCACTTCTAAGGCACAATCGGCAACGTGTGAATTCGCAACGCGCTCACTCGCTACCTGATACGGTTTATACACCGGCATCACCTCTTCAGCGGCATTAGCCTGGCCACCTCGCCCACGCCCTTCCGGCGCAAACGGATACCAGACCAGACCAAGCCCCCAGCTGAAAACATCTCCCGATACCCGTTCAGCACCAAAGCGAATTTCAGTGCCTGAAGACAGGCCGTAAGTAACACCTGCTCCCAGTGCGACATTGACGTTGTTCTGCAACTCGGTTGAGGCACTACCAGAAAGAAACATCCGGCTGAAACCGCCGGAGACATACCAGTTTAATTTATACGGCCAGTCATCATCGTAACGCCGGTTTGAGTACCAGATATCCGGATACCAGACCGCATTAATCGTAGAAAAACTGTACTGGGTATTTTCGATCTCGCTACCGTTAGAGGCCAGCAACTCACCTTTGGCCGCATAATCGAATTCAATCGCCAGCTGATCTGTGAGGTCATAACCTGCACCTCCTGAAAAGCCCCAGTCGTGCATGTCTTCTACCTGGTACACGCTGCCTGAGGTGACTGGGGTAAAACGGGAGTATTCAGGGCCGCCCACGACATAGAAACGCTCTTCGCTGATTCCCCAGGGCAATTCAAGCGCCTGTACCTGAAGCGTGTGGACCGGCAGCGTACCCAGAGCCATAAGACCCGCAATAATTTTGATGAAAGCTCCGCTGACGACACGGCGCAG
>JAYNJA010000009.1:0-8079 GCA_038109705.1 Thalassolituus sp.
CGGCCAAACAGTGCCTTATCATCAGCAAAGATGTCGGCACCCTGCATCAGTGCATCCATACCATAGGCCGTACCGTTAACCAGAACTGCGTTACGACCGAGTGCATCTTTTACCTGTTTACCCTGGCCCATGCCCGCTTCCGACAGGATGGAGGTCAGAGGTTTATCCGCGAGCGCTGTGTTATCCAGGTCACTGGATGGCAGACCGTCCTGCTTGATCTGTTCAAGTTCGTTTTCACTCAGTTGAGTCAGGTCACCGGAGAACAATGCTTCTGTAATTCTCTTAGCAGATAGCAGTGCATCTTCGCCATGAACCAGGTGGGTTACTTCTTCTGCCAGAACTGGCTGCGCAGTCTTACGGCCTTCTATCGTCGCGTCATGCGCTTCGATTTCTGCAATCT
Source organism: Thalassolituus sp. (assembly GCA_038109705.1). Lineage (GTDB taxonomy): Bacteria > Pseudomonadota > Gammaproteobacteria > Pseudomonadales > Oceanobacteraceae > Thalassolituus. Next base: position 401 of record JAYNJA010000009.1, read on the forward strand.
TCTCAACAGGAAGGAAGGTGAAATAACGTAGGAATTTATAAACATCCGCATCTGCCGTATTCAACCAGAACTGGTAGAAGGCGTATGGAGATGTTTTTGCCGGGTCCAGCCAGATGGTTCCGGTTTCGGTTTTACCGAACTTGGTACCGTCTGATTTAGTGACCAGCGGCAACGCCATACCAAACACCTGCTTGCCGTACATGCGACGAGCCAGATCCACACCGCCTACTATGTTACCCCACTGATCCGATCCACCGATCTGTAAAGTACAGGCTTCGCGTTGTGCGAGTTCAGCAAAGTCATAAGACTGAAGCAGCATGTATGTGAATTCGGTGAAGGAGATGCCAGAACCTTCGCGCTCAATGCGCTGTTTCACCGATTCTTTCTGAATCATGTTGTTCACAGAGAAGTGCTTACCTACATCACGCAGGAAATCGAGCACATTCATCTCACCAACCCAGTCGAGGTTGTTTACAACATCTGCGGCGTTTTCACCGTCGAAGTCGATAAAGCGGCTAACCTGCGCCTTGAGCTTTTCCACCCAGCCGGCAACAACTTCAGGGCCGTTGAGCTTACGTTCAGCCGCTTTAAAAGAGGGATCACCAATCAAGCCGGTTGCCCCGCCCACGAGAGCAATGGGTTTATGCCCCGCCTGCTGGAAGCGTTTCAGTGCCAACAGAGGTACCAGAGAACCGATGTGCAGACTGTCTGCGGTCGGATCGAAGCCACAATAAAGTGTGCGCGAACCACCTTCGAGATGTTCGATAAAGTCGTCGTCAGCAGTTGCCTGATTGAGCAGGCCACGTTCTTTAAGGTCAGCTATTAATGCAGCAGTCATGGGAGTTATCTTCACACTTGCTTGTCAGAAGGGTGCTGAACATACCTGATCAAGGTGCAAAATCAAGTTCACCGGGTAAAATGCCCACTGATTGTTTACACTTGCTAGCGTTAGTTACTTAAGGATTCCAACGAAAATGGCTCTGCCTGCGCAGATGCAGTACTTCCCATTGCGACACCTTGTCGGTGCCAGCATTGCTGTCCTGCTGATTCTGATAGCGTCACTATGGCCTGCGTCAGAAACCACCACCAAACAACAGACCTTTGTTATCGATCATCCTGAGGTGAGCGAAGAGGATGCTCCACCTCCCGAGCCCGAGCCTGACTGGGAAGAAACCAAGGTCCGAAGCGGCGACAGCCTGTCGGTACTGTTCAGCCGCGAAAATCTGAGCGCAGTGGATGTAATAGACATCGCAGCGGCCGTTCCGAAAGAAGCTATCAAGCTGCAGGTCGGTCAGGATGTTCGTTGGGTTCGTACCGCTGACAACCGTATTACTCAGTTGGAGTTGATTATCTCTCCGCTCGCCCGCCATCACATCAGCCGCGCCGAAGACGGCTCTATCGTTTATGAGCTGATGGAGCGCACTGCAGACTACATCCCCCGCTTCGCCGAAGCCCGGATTGATAACTCAGTATTTTACGATGGTGCTCAGGCAGGTATTCCTGACCAGGTCCTGTATCAACTGGCGGCGATCTTTGGCTGGGATATCGACTTCGCGCTGGATATCCGTCAGGGCGACTCTTTCAGCCTGATCTATGAAGAAGTTCAGCTTGATGGCGAAAAGATTGGCGACGGTGACATCCTGATCGCCCGCTTTCATAACCGTGATCGAGAACTGACTGCGGTACGCTACGAGGATGCTGATGGCAATGCGAATTACTACACGCCGGAAGGCACCAGCATGCGTAAGGCCTTCCTGCGTAATCCAATCGATTTCTTCCGTATCAGCTCCCGCTTCAATCCGAATCGTAAACATCCGATTCTGAATACGATCCGGGCACACCGCGGTACCGACTACGCAGCGCCGACCGGCACACCAATTAAGGCCGCAGGTGATGGCAAGGTGACTTATGCGAGCCGTCAGGGCGGATACGGTAACGTAGTGATTATCCAACACGGTCAGCGCTATCAGACGAAGTACGCTCACATGAGTAAGTTCGGTAAAGGTGTTCGGGTTGGCCGTTACGTGAAGCAGGGTCAGATTATTGGTTATGTCGGTACGACCGGGCGCTCGACCGGGCCTCACCTTCACTATGAGTTCCTCGTCGATGGCGTGCACCGCGATTCATTGCGCGTGTCACTGCCTAAAGCAGAGTCTATTCATAGCAAAGACAAGGATGCCTTTCAGCAACAGGCCGATAAGCTGCTTGGCTGGCTCAATGACTACACGGCGACGATGACTTCAGAAACTGCAGGAGTTGAACAGTGACCCTCTGTATTGGCCTTATGTCTGGCACCAGTGCCGATGGGATGGATGCCTGCCTGGTTGATATCAGTAACGATCAGTTTCGCTATGTAGATGCTTTGTGCGTTGAGTATCCCGCCGAGATCACGCAGTTTCTGCAGGCTCTGGCGGGTAGCGAAGTGCTCAGCGCCGAACTGGTAATGGATGCTGATCGCCTGATCGCACAATACTCAGTACAAGCGATCGTACAGCTGTTAGAGAAGCACAACCTCTGCCCTGCGGATATTGCGTTTGCTGCAAGCCACGGGCACACACTTCGCCACCGCCCGCAACCGGATGGTTTCAGCTGGCAGATTGGCGACCCTTCATGGATTGCCGAACACACAGGTGTTACCTGTGTTGCTGACTTCCGCCGCCGTGATATTGCTGCGGGAGGCCACGGAGCCCCGTTGGTACCTGCCTTCCATCGTTTTATGCTCAATGGCGATAGCGAGACCGCCATTGTTAATATCGGTGGCATTGCCAATGTGACTCTGCCAGACGGTACTGGATTCGATACCGGGCCGGGTAATATTCTGATGGATGAATTCTGCCGTCAGGCCTTCAATGAACCCTGTGACTATTTTGGTGCCAAAGCCGCTTCAGGCAACACCATTGAGGCCTTGCTGAATCAGTGGCTGACACACCCCTATTTCTCAGAGCTCCCGCCTAAGAGTACTGGCAGGGAGGTGTTCAATCTCGCGGCTCTGAACACCGATCTGTCACACTACTCACACGAAGACATTCTTAACACACTGACTGAACTGACCGCCCGTTCGATTGCAGATGCTGTGAAACTACATTCACCTGAGTGCAAACGCTTACTCATCTGCGGCGGTGGCGCAAAAAACATATGGCTGAAGAAACGTCTGGCAGATCACCTGCCGGGTGTAGAAGTAAAGGACACTCAGGCGATCGCGATCGACCCGGACTGGATGGAAGCCATGGCCTTTGCATGGCTGGGCTGGCGTACGATAAACAGTCTTAGTGGAAATCTACCGGCAGCAACCGGCGCAGATGGTGAGCGTATTTTAGGTGGCATCTATCCGGCATAAGCCGGACAGATCAGAAGTAAGCGTAACCAGCTTTCTCGAGGCGTTTCATTTCCTGATCGCCGGCAGGCACACTTTCAATAAATGGCGGCAGGTCAGTAAGTTCAATACCACGCTGTGCCGTCCACTGAGTGCAGACTTTCACATCAACGATATTGAATGCATCCAGACGTGCGGCGAGATCCACCAGCGCCTTATTCGTGCGGTAGTTTTCTCGTTTGAATAATTCAATTTCATCACCTGACAGCACCAGTACTACCGGATCCTGAGTGATGTATTCGTCCTGTCCGGAAGCAATCTTTTCTGCACGGCTTAACAGCGCCAGCATTTCATCGGCTGAATGCTCAGCGATACGCGCCTGAAACAGAGTAGGAATAGTGGTTTCTGCGACGACGGCAGGCAACGCTTCCGGCTCACCATCAACAGCAACCGCCGGCTCAACGGTGGCTTCAACTGCTGGAGCAGCGACAGACGTTGCAGCACCAGCTTCTTCCTGGGCAAAAGCCAGAGAAAATGGAAGTAGGGAAAAACAGACCAGCAAAGCTCTCATAAGCACCTCCGGATGCCTCCAGATCAGATAGCGAATGACGATCCGCAACCACAGGTAGAAGATGCGCCCGGATTAGTCACCGCAAAGCGCGACCCTTCCAGGCCTTCCTGATAGTCCAGCAGAGAACCGATAAGGTAGCCGTAGCTCAATGAGTCGATCAGCACCCGTACGCCATCTTTGTCGATCAATGCGTCGTCTTCGGCGCGTTCATCGTCAAAGGTAAAACCGTACTGGAAGCCTGAGCAACCACCACCGGTTACAAAGACACGCAGACACAGCTCATCATCAGCTTCGTCTTCAAGAAGCTCACGGATCTTGTCTTCAGCGGCCTGAGTAAGCTCTATCGGCATTGCTTGCTGCACTGTTGTCATATCGACTCGTCTGCTTGAATGTTGTCAGATTATCGGCTTATCCGACCAATTTAGTCAACTTTTGCCACCTGAGCCACATTGGCGTTACCGTCCGTCGGTTTGCCCGTACTGCTATTGTGAATCAACTGGCCGTTTACCTGGGCACCCAGCACCATTTCCATAGCGCTGTAATACACATCTCCAGATATGCGGGCTTTTTTCGCGAGTTCAATGTAGTCATAGGCGTGGATGTCGCCGTTAACCTCACCGTTAACAATAATATTAGGCGCGGTAATGCGGCCTTCCACCCGGCCTTTGTCACTGATCCGCACAGAGGCTTTAGAGCCGGGTTCCGCAATGATGTTGCCGCGGATTACACCATCAATATGGACTGCGCCTTTGACATTCAGATCGCCGGCAATTTCGGTACGGGACGAAATCAAGGTATCGAAATCAATTGTGCTGTTTGTTTTTGCGCTGAACATCAGGCTTCTCCTTCTGCGCTCCAGAGGCGGGTTTCTTCGACCCGCTGTGAATTCTGCCCACGCGACTGCATGACAACCTGCATCTGCTGTGGAATAAAATCAGCAGGAACGGAAAGGGTGCCTTTCAACTCCTGAAAATAACGAAAGCGGAAGGGGATACCCAGATCTGTTACCTGGGCATCCAGGTCACGCAACGCTATAACTTCCTGTTCGCCATTGCGTATACCAATCACGTTAACCGCAACCTCCCCCTGGACGTAGTTAGTGTTATCAACGACCTGAGTCAGCATGACTGCATAGCGGAAGCTATTCGCCCCCGCAGGTTCAATATCGATCTTACTGACACGCAGGCCTTTATCAGAACTACCTGGAGCCATAATACCCTTGTAGAACGCCACTTCCTGCTCGAGAGTGGAGACTTCTTCACGTAAGCCTCTTACGGTTTCACGAAAATCATCCGCCACCTTACGGTCTACTTCACCACCTTTTTCAAGCACTGCAACACGCTGACTGAGATCACTGATGGTTTTCTCACTCGAGCGCAGGCCATCAGCCAGGTACTGGCGCTCCTCTTTGAGAATGCCAATCTGAGCGTGGCTGTCGTAATAGCCATAAATGTAACCACCGGCTGCGGTAATCAGGATGGTGAATGCCAGCCAGAACAGGCGCCAGAACCGGTAGCCTGACGCACGTCGTTCGATAACCAACTCGTCCTGAATGCTGCCCTCTACCACTGGCATGGTTCCGTCTCCTTTTGCCTGAGCCTGTTTTTCTTTACTGGATTTACGGCATCAACGCTACGTGCTGAAGACCGGCTTTTTCATCCAGACCAAACATGATGTTCATGTTCTGAACTGCCTGACCCGACGCACCTTTCACCAGGTTATCAATAACAGACAGAATGATCAGCTGGCCGGTTTCTTTGTGATAATGCACAGCAAGACGACAGTTATTACTGCCTTTCACACTGCGGGTCGCAGGGTGGCTGCCCGCCGGCATCACATCGACGAATGGTTCGTTAGCGTAACGCTCTTCGTACAATGCCTGCAGGTCGATGCCGGTATCTGGCAGGTGAGCATACATTGTAGAGTGAATTCCACGGATCATTGGCGTCAGGTGCGGAACAAAAGTGAGCTGCACATCGCGACCAGCTGCGTGCGCCAGTTCCTGACGGATCTCTGGCAGGTGACGGTGACCTGATACACCGTAGGCCATCATGCTTTCGCTGGTTTCACACAGCAATGAACCTACTTTTGCGCCACGGCCTGCACCACTAACACCCGATTTACAGTCAGCAATCAGCATCTGCTCAGCGAGCAGGCCTTTTTCCAATAATGGAATCAGACCCAGCTGTACGGAGGTTGGGTAACAGCCAGGTACCGCAATCAGACGCGCGTTTTTAATTTCTTCGCGGTACACCTCAGGCAGACCGTAGACAGCTTCAGGCAGAATATCCGGAGCACCGTGTGGCTGGTTGTACCATTTCTCCCAGGTAGGAACGTCTTTAATCCGGAAGTCGGCAGATAAATCGATAACACGGGAGCCCGCTGCCAGTACATCACCTGCCAGAGCATGTGCAACACCATGAGGCGTAGCAAAGAAAACCACATCACATTCCGCGAGGGTGTCAGCATCCGGCACGGAAAACTTCAGATCGGTGTGCCCGCGCAGGTTAGGATACATATCGTCAACGCGTACACCTTCTTCGCTACGCGAAGTGATCACCTTGAGTTCAACGTCAGGGTGGTTCACCAGAATTCTGAGCAGCTCTACACCGGTATAACCAGTGCCGCCTACGATACCTACCTTAATCACAGCCATATTCCCCGTGTCCGATTCACAGCCCATAACGGGCCTTAATGTAAAAGATGAGTATAATAGCGGCTTACGACCTGTTCACACTACCCCCGGCCAGCAAGGAACAGTCAATCCGTGACTCCACTACGTCAGACATGGCAGAACCTGATTACCCTTTCAGACAACCAGATTGGTCTGGCGGGACTTGCCTTGCTGACCGGTATTGTCAGTGCAGGTCTGATCACGCTTTTCCGTCTCGCCATTGAACTGCCGTTAACGGCTTTTCTGCCTATTGATTCAGCAGAGCATTACGAGGGCCTGTCGCAGCAGATGCGCTCTATTCTGCTGCTTGGCGGCGGTGCCCTTCTGATTCTTCTTTTTTACTGGCTACCGACCGAACGCCGAAATGTTGGTGTGACCCATGTGCTTCAGCGCATGGAGCGCCATCAGGGCTATCTGCCCGCGCACAATATTGTTCTGCAGTGGATCGCGGCCGTTATCGCAATCATCAGCGGTCACAGTGTCGGCCGGGAAGGACCGGCCATACATTTGGGAGCCGGTACGGGAAGTCAGATAGGACAACACACCCAGATTGCTCATCATCGCTTGCGAATCCTTGCCGGTGCAGGTGTCGCCAGCGCAATTTCAGCCTCATTTAATACTCCGATGGCGGGGGTGATTTTTGCCATGGAAGTCGTCTTGCTTGAATACAGCATCCGCGGCTTTATTCCGATTATTCTCGCCTCTGTTGCTGGCGCCATTGTCAGCCGGGCCGTATTCGGTCACGAAACCGCCTTCGATGTGCCGGCACTGAATATGTACAGTCTGTGGGAAATCCCCTACATCATGGTGCTGGGCGCAGCCGCAGGACTGGTAGCCACCGCTTATATATATTCAGTCAAAGGATTTCAGAAACTTGGCCACGCGCCACTGGTGATCCGCTGGGGAGGTCTGACTCTGACAACTCTTGTCATTAGTTGGTGGTTACCTGAGATTCTCGGTATTGGTTACGACACGGTTAACGCTGCACTCAATGGTGAAGTGATTTTTACCACTCTGCTCCTATTGATCGGTGCCAAGCTGATACTGTCATCCTGGGCGGCGGCAGTCAGCTTTCCTGCAGGCTTAATTGGCCCGGTTCTTTTTATCGGTGCCGCGCTTGG
>JAYNJA010000009.1:8179-13154 GCA_038109705.1 Thalassolituus sp.
GCTGTGGCTGAAGCACTCGGCACTCACCCGGATAACGAATCCATCGACCTGCTGACAATTCCGGCCGATCGCCAGAGTGCTGGGCGGATTTCTCTCAAGGCAAACCTTCATGACGCCTTAGACCTGATGCAGCAGCATCAATTACAATGGCTCATCGTATTTCGCGACGAGCGCCGCCACCAGCTGGCTGGCATAGTTTCGAAGCAGGACATTGAAAATTACTATCAGTACCGGCCGATGCCCGGTAACTGATTGCTGAATATTGAGTTCCGGACACTGACATGACTTTTCTCTGGCTGAAAGCCTTTCATATCATCGCCATCGTCACCTGGTTTGCAGCCATTTTTTATCTGCCGCGCCTGTTTGTGTATCACGCCGATGCTACAGATGAGGTCTCACGCGAGCGCTTCAAGATCATGGAGCGCAAGCTCTATCGAGGCATTATGACGCCATCCATGGTCGTTGTTATCGCGCTGGGTATCTGGATGATATCCCTGAACAGCAGCTTTTATATGTCGCAGGGCTGGATGCACGCCAAACTGACCTTAGTTGCTCTGCTCGTTATGTATCACTTTTACTGCGGCCACCTTGTTAAGGTGTTCCGCGATGATCTGAATACCCGTGGCCATGTATTTTACCGCTGGTTTAATGAAATCCCGGTCTTTATGCTGATCGGCATCGTTATTCTTGTGGTTGTTCGCCCTTTTTAGACCCCCGTTTTAATTCCGAAGGATTTTTATGACTTATTCTATCTCTCAGTCTGAAGCTCTGTTTGCAGCCGCCCAGAAACACATTCCTGGCGGTGTAAACTCACCGGTGCGGGCATTTAAAGGGGTTGGTGGTACTCCCATTTTCTTCGACCACGCCAAAGGTGCGTACGTGTATGACGCCGACGGTAACCGTTATATCGACTATGTCGGCAGCTGGGGCCCGATGATTCTTGGCCATTCTGCAGACGCAATTCTCGATGCCGTTCGCTCTCGCATGGAAAAGGGCCTGAGCTTTGGTGCACCGACGCATATCGAAATCGAGATGGCGGAGGAAGTGTGCAAATTGATTCCGTCTATGGATATGGTCCGCATGGTCAACTCAGGTACCGAGGCCACCATGAGTGCGATTCGTCTGGCCCGTGGCTTTACCGGGCGCGATAAGCTGGTGAAGTTTGAAGGCTGCTATCACGGTCACGCTGACTCTCTGCTGGTGAAAGCCGGCTCAGGCATGCTTACCTTAGGTGTACCAACGTCACCGGGGGTGCCTGCAGCAGTCGCAGAAAACACCATCACCCTGAACTACAACGACCTGGACCACGTGAAAGAGTGCTTCGCCCAGTGCGCCAATGAGATCGCCTGTGTGATTATTGAGCCAGTTGCCGGCAATATGAACTGCATTCCGCCATCCAAGTCATTTTTGCAGGGGCTGCGAGAGCTTTGCACAATGCACGGTATCGTGCTGATTTTCGATGAAGTCATGAGTGGCTTCCGCGCCGCTCTGGGTGGTGCACAGGAGTACTATGACATCGTTCCTGACATGACCTGTCTGGGTAAAGTCATCGGCGGCGGCCTCCCTGTCGGTGCCTTTGGTGGCAAGCGAGAAATCATGGAATATCTGGCACCACTTGGCCCTGTGTATCAGGCCGGTACGCTGTCCGGTAATCCACTGGCGATGGCTGCTGGTCTGGCCATGCTGAAAGCCATTCAGGCTCCGGGATTCTATGAGCAACTGGCTGCGCGCGTTGAGCAGATGCTGACAGGCTTTAAAGAGGTCGCTGCTAAGCACGGCATCCCGTTCACAACGAATTCTGCTGGTTCTATGTTCGGCCTGTTCTTCACTGAACTGGATGAAGTGACCTGCTTTAAAGATGTGGCAGAAAACTGTGACGGCGCCCGCTTCAATAAGTTCTTTCACGGCATGCTGAAGGAAGGCGTGTATCTGGCGCCATCCTCGTTTGAAGCAGGCTTTATGTCGATTGCTCATACAGAGCAGGATATCGAAGACACGATTGCCGCAGCCGATCGTGTGATGGCGACTCTGTGAGCACCGGCATCGTCCTGCCGGTAGCGGTCACCGCCAGCGCCTGTATCATCAGCGCTGGCGCACTGCTTTTTACTTCACGGCCGGCCAATAACTGGAGCGGTAGCTCTGCCGCCCTGTTCTGTGCCGCTCTCCTGGTAGCCCTGAGTGGCGCCACTCTGATCACGATCCCCGGAAGTGAAGGCCAGCTACTGTTGGAACAGCTGGCGCTGTTTGCAGCGGTGCCGATGATTTCCGCAGTACTGCTACTCTCGGCAACCCCTTTACAGTGGGACAGGCCAGCCTGGGGGCGTGTTCTTCTTGGAGTCTGTGCGGTATTTGAGCTGGCGCGACGGTCTGATGTACTACAGGAATGGCTGATTGTTGTGCTTGTTCTTGCCATTGGCGCACTCGGTACACTACTGAAAGTTAACGCACTCCCGCGGGTTATGCCTGCCATGTTGCTGTGGTGCTCAGCGCTGGGATTGGCAATAGCAGAGAAAAACGTGACTCTGATCCCGGCCTTAGCAGTCGTATCTGTCTTTTTTGTCAACAGACAGGACATTAGCCGGATCTGATCTATGCTCTGGATATGTATGTCCAGATCTGATCGGAACCGGTTATGAACGAATCCTCTACTATTCTTCGCTTCTACGTTGAAGACGATGCATTTTTTGCCAAGCTCGTATTTGGCTTGTTTATTGTTTCGCTCGGCCTTGCAAGCTGGCACAACACCTGGGTTGAAGCCTTTGTTGTGGGCCTGCCAGCGGTGGCTGTGCCCATTCTTGTCAGCAAAGCGATGCCCGGAAAACGCCTTTCGCGAATTTCATTCGCAGCATCCCTCATGGTATTTGCTGGGCTGCATATTCACCAGGCGCACGGTCTGATTGAAATGCACTTTGGAATTTTTGCCCTGCTGGCAGCGCTGCTTTATTACCGCGATTATATGACCGTAGTGGCGGCGGCTGGTGTTATCGCAGCTCACCACCTGACCTTCAACTTTTTGCAGGAATCTGGTGCCGGCGTATACGTCTTTGAGGTGAACACAGGTATCAATATCGTCCTGTTGCACGCCGCTTTTGTCGTCGCTGAATCTGCCCTGCTGGTCTATCTGGCGCGCAAAAGCTGGGATGAATTCTGTCAGAGTATCGAGCTGGCAGACATCGGTGCTCATCTGCAGAAAGAAGGCGATATTGATCTTTCGTATCGGGTTGAGAATCCGAACAGCGCTTTCGGTCGTACCTTTAACAATTTCTTCTCATCCGTGGATGAGCTGGTTACTCAGGCCCGTGGGCTATCTGATTCAATCAAGCGCGTGAGTTCTGACTTCAACAGCGCTGCAACAAGCATGGAGTCCGGGGCCCGTAAGCAAAACGATGAAACTGATCTGATAGCCTCCGCGACCATGGAAATGACCAGCGCAATGGAAGAGATACGCCGTCATTCTGAGGCAGCAGCCGAGGCAGCGAACTCGGCCAACAATGTTGCAAAAACCAGCGATAAAGAAATCCGCAGCGCACGCGCAGGCATTGAGCAGTTAGAAGCCAATATCAAAACCGCGAGTTCAGTGATTGCCAATCTGGACTCAGAAAGTAACAACATTGGTTCGGTACTGTCGGTTATTCAAGGCATTGCCGAACAGACCAACCTGCTTGCGCTCAACGCAGCCATCGAAGCAGCACGTGCCGGCGAGCAAGGGCGGGGCTTTGCGGTAGTAGCAGATGAAGTACGAACACTGGCATCACGGACTCATGAGAGTACTGAAGAAATCCAGCGCATGATTGAGCAGCTGCAGAAAGGCTCGGCTGAAGCAGTGTCGGCGATGGAGACCTCACTCAATGGTGTGGGTACCAGCGTTGAGCAGGTCGGTCGCATTGATACGCAGCTTGCCGAAATTAAGACCTCTGTAGAGTCCATGAGTGGCATGAACCAGCAGATTGCTCAAGCCATCAGTGAACAGAATCTGGCAATTGGCGAGGTAAATACCAACGTCACTTCGATCCGCGATATCGGTGAGGCCACACTCAATCACTCTAAGAATACGCTGAGCCAGACCGGAAACCTGTCTGATATGGCGGGCCGAATGGCTGGGCTACTGTCTAAATTTAAAACCGGTAGCTGATGCCGGTAAAACTATCTGTTCAGAGCTGGAACTCCAACTCGTAGATCAGATAGTTAATCATTTCATCATCTGGGCTGGCATACACACGAGCGCGTTCAAGCAATTGACGCGCTCTTTCTTTATCACCACCCGCAGCAACGGCTTTCGCCTGACGGTACAGAACATAGGGATTACGGGGTTCGATCCGACGAGCCTGATCAAGATATGTCAGTGCCACAGACCAATTGCCAGTCTGCAGTGCATCATCTGACTGGTCAAACAACATCAAGACCGCTGGGTGTTCAGAACCACGGCTATATTGACCATAGTTGGTCACTTCACCTTGTGACGTCGAGTTGGTTGCACAGCCTTGTATGCTGAGCAGTACCACTGCGGCTCCTGTCAGAACAATCGATCTAACCATGAACGTATCTCTCTGCCTATTCTGCTTGTACCCGATTCACAGGCTTTTCTTTCCCGCTCACTCCAACTCACGGGGAATGAATACACAGTACCATTACAGCCCTGTGCGAGTAATTGGCCCTGCTCATCGACTGCTATGTCAGTCAGGTTCCTGGCCTCACTGAGTGGTTCCACACCCGCTCGTTCAAATGTAGCACGCCAGATGGGCAGTGCACCGCTACTGCCGGTATAGGGCATAGGCGTATTGTCGTCCTGCCCGACCCAGATCACCCCCAGGTGACGGTTATCGAACCCGGCAAACCAGGCATCACGCTGATCATCACTGGTGCCGGTTTTGCCGGCGAGAGGCTGCGGTAAATCCCGCAATGCTTTCGCAGTGCCATCACTGACTACCAGTTCCAACCCGGCTGTTAACCACTGCATCGTTACTGGGTCATATAC
>JAYNJA010000009.1:13164-17558 GCA_038109705.1 Thalassolituus sp.
CGCGGATAGCATAAGAGGACAACATTTCACCAGAACCAGTGGTGACAGCATCAATCGTACGCAGGGGCATCAGAAAGCCTTCAGAGGCAATCGTCTGATACATCTGTGCAACTTCTAATGGCGACAACGAAACCGCTCCCAATAGCAATGATGGGTAAGGGGGCAGATCAGAAGTAATGCCAAGACGCTTCATTTCATCTGTGACCGCTTCAAGCCCGACCGTCATACCCAAGCGGGCCGTCGCCTGATTCAGCGAACGTTTAAGAACATCGGCCATGGGTAACATTCCGTGACTCTGTCGATCGTAGTTCTGGGGCTGCCAGAGGCTACCATCCTGCCCTTGTACAGTTACTGGTGAATCATCGAGCAGGGTTCCCCAGTGATACTCACCGGATCTTAAGGCGGCAAGAAAAACCGCAGGCTTCGCCAATGATCCGACAGCCCGGCGCGCATTCAACGCCCGGTTAAAGCCAAAGAAAGAAGCATCCCGAGCGCCCAGTAAGGCCCGGATTTCGCCGCCATCAACGCTGGTAATCACTGCCGCGGTTTCTAATTTGCCTTTCAGCGCAGGTGTACGGGCTTCAAGTTTCGTCAGATGACTTTCGGAAGAATTTTCCACCGCATTCTGCAGCCACGGGTCCAGCGTGGTGAAAATACGCAGACCTTCTGTCTGCAGATCCTGAAGACGGTAATCCTGCTGCAATTGCTGTTTTGCCAGTTCAAGAAAAGCAGGATATTCCCGCTGCCCTGCCCGCCGTGGCGAGGCGGTGAGCAAAGGTTGGTTAATGGCGCGCAGACTCTCAGCCTGAGTAATGATGCCGTTGTCGGCCATCAACCCGAGTATCAGGTCACGGCGATCTTTCGCACGCTCAGGGTGGCGACGCGGATTGTAATAAGAAGCACCTTTAACCAGACCGACGAGTGTCGCTATTTCCGCAGTATTCAGCTCACCTAAAGGCTTACCGAAATAGAAACGTGCTGCCAGTCCAAAGCCGTTAATACTGCGACGGCCGGCCTGACCGAGATACACCTCGTTAATATAGGCCCCGAGAATTTCTTCCTTGTCGTAGTGCAACTCCAACAACAGAGACATAAATGCCTCCTGCACTTTACGCGTCAGCGAACGTTCGTTAGTGAGGAAAAAGTTTTTAACCAACTGCTGAGTCAGGGTCGAGCCGCCTTGCACCATGCGTCCGGCTTTCACGTTAGCGACCATCGCACGTGCTATGCCCTGAGCTGACACGCCCCAATGATCGAAGAAATGCTTATCTTCAGTCACGATTAACGCGGCCACCAGCACAGGAGGAACGGCGTCCAGTGGGACAAGCTCTCTGTCTTCATTATGCGACGGGAAAATCCCACCAATATACTGTGGCTCGAGACGAATCAACGGTTGTACACCGTTAGCGTCTGCGACACGGGCAACCCGACCATTTTCAAGGGTAACCTTGATAACCCGTGAAGGTTCAGCACCGTCCCAGAACGGGAAGCCCCGGCGATAGATAAACCATTCGTCACCTTGCTGCCTGAATCTGCCGGGTCGGTCAGGCTCTGCATCCGCGCGATAGTCTGCCCAACGCAACTCAGAATTCAGCTGCTCGGGTGTCAGTAGTAGCCCTGGGTACAGGGCCAACGGCCTCGCATACACTTTCGCTGGCAACGCCCATTTTTTTCCATCGAATGCTTTGCGGACTTCCGCATCGAGATAGACCATCCAGGCAGTAAACAAAACCAACAGAACGGTACAGATCGCAAAGAACGGAGCTTTCCATGCGCGAGCCTTGCCATTCGGTGGGGTTTTTCCGCCTGCCGAACCTGAACCACCTCGCCCTGAACCTCCTGAACCTGCGCTGCTCTTTTTGGTCGCTTTGGCGCCTGCAGAAGACCCTGAGCCCTTGTTTTCTGAGGGTTTAGCGGTAGCCTTGGGCTGGGTACGACTGGCCTTGGCCGGAGACTGGCCGTCACTGGGACGGGTAGTCGGACGGGTGCTCGGTCCGGCTTTTGCAGATTTGCCCGCACTCCCGGCATGTCCGGCAGCAGAGGCTTTTTTCGTGGTTCGTTGAGTACCTTTGGCCTGCGCTTTTGCTGAAGGCGCTTTTGATGCAGCCCGACGACTCGATGCCTTGCCTGACGGTGACGCTTCTGTCCGATTGGCGGTGCGAGTAGTTCCTGTATGCTTTGTGCCTGTATGAGACGATTGTTTCGTCTGATTTCCGGACTTAGCCGACATGCTTATATTGCTCCTGATGTCAGAACATTATTGGCGCTGCAGGGCTTTCACGATGTGTTATCAGCCTGCTGCTGCCGTCGTCCTGGCAAATGCTCCGCTCTGGTCAGCAAGCACACCAGATGCTGCGCTGACAGAGTCGGAGGTTTAATCAGATATCTGATCATTACGATTTTCTGATCGTTACGATGAAATCTATTATCTGTATTTTTTTACGGATCTTGCCATCATCCGTTTTTCCGGGCGCGCTTTGGATGTCTGGTGAACTCCGTGCGCAAGTTACTGCCCTATACTTTCGTTTTCAGACCGAGGACCCTGTCGATGAAAAAGACTCTGCTCGCAACTGGCCTGCTCGCGGCCTCTGTACTATCCACGACTCATGTGCACGCCGAAGGCGCCCTGCACATCTATAACTGGTCGGATTATATCGCCGAGGACACGATAGCAGAATTCGAAAAAGCCTCAGGCATCGAAGTGACCTACGACGTCTATGATTCGAATGAAGTCCTCGAAGCAAAAATGCTGGCCGGCCGCAGTGGCTATGACCTGATTTTCCCGACGGCCCGCCCATTCGCCGACCGAGGTATCCGTGCGGGTCTGTACCAACCTGTCGATAAGGCAGCCCTGACCAACTACGGTAACCTGGATAAGAATATCAACCAGTCACTCACAGACATCGATCCGGGCAACCAGTTCCTTGTGCCTTACATGTGGGGTACGACGGGCATCGCCTATAACGTCGATAAAGTAAAAGAAGTATTGGGTGCAGACGCACAACTGGATTCATGGTCTCTGGTGTTTGACCCAGAAACCGTGGAAAAACTGCAGAGCTGTGGTGTTGCCTTAATGGATGACGCCACTGAAGTATTTGTTGCTGCCCGCACCTACAAAGGCCAGCCAACCGATGACTTCAGCAAGAAAGCTATGGAAGAAGCCGCAGCGACCATCGCCGCCGTGCGCCCTTACATCCGTTACTTCCACAGCTCACAGACCATTAACGATCTCGCCAATGGTGACATCTGTGTAGCCCACGGCTATTCCGGTGATATGCTGCAGGCCAGCGACCGTGCCGCAGAAGCAGACAACGGTGTAACCGTACAATATGTCGTACCTCAGGAAGGTGCGGTGGTATGGACTGACGTTATGGTCATCCCGGCGGATGCGCCAAACGCAGCAGCGGCCAACAAGTTCATTAACTTTATCCTGCAGCCTGAAGTGATTGCGCCGATTACTAACTATGTGGCTTACGCCAACGCAAATGCGGCAGCAACACCGTTAGTTGATGAAGAGGTACGAAACAATCCGGGGGTTTACCCATCAGCAACGACCATGGAAAAACTGCTCGTGCTGAAAACACCATCGGATAAAGAAATGCGTACGATGAACCGTCTCTGGACCCGCACCAAAACGGGTAACTGATCCAGTTCGACCAGACCCCGTCGGGCGGTTCAGACAATGAATCAGTCCGGCGGGGTTTTTTATTGAGTTATAAAGTCATTACAGAAGAGGCCGCCCGTCGATGAGCCAGTCACGGAATCTGTCTACCGAATCCTGGTCAGCACCGGACACTGAAGCGGTTGTCCGCATCGAAAATGTCACCAAACGTTTTGGCGACACTTACGCCGTCGACGATATGTCACTGGATATCCACAGAGGCGAGTTCTTTTCTCTGCTTGGCGCATCTGGCTGCGGTAAGACGACATTGCTGCGTATGTTGGCTGGCTTTGAAAGTCCAACCGCGGGTCGTATTTTTATTGATGGTCAGGACATGACCAACATACCTGCGTACAAGCGCCCGGTGAATATGATGTTTCAGAGCTACGCGCTGTTTCCTCATATGACTGTTGCACAGAACATTGCCTATGGTCTGAAGAATGAGCCTCTGAATCGCGAAGAACGGCGTGCCCGGGTTATCGAAATGATGGCACTGGTAAAGATCGAAAAGCTGGCAACGCGTAAACCTCACCAACTGTCCGGTGGCCAGCGACAACGAGTTGCGCTGGCCCGTGCACTGGCCAGACATCCGAAAATACTACTACTTGATGAACCTCTGGGCGCGTTGGATAAAAAGCTGCGCGAACAGACACAGTTCGAGCTGGTGAACCTGCAGGAACGTCTCGGTATTACCTTCATCGTGGTCACCCATGATCAGGAAGAAGCCATGACC
>JAYNJA010000009.1:17568-32475 GCA_038109705.1 Thalassolituus sp.
GTCATCACGTATCGCCTTATTAAAAGATGGTCGTATTGAACAGGTAGACTCTCCACGACGTATGTACGAGTTTCCGTCAACCCGCTACGCTGCAGATTTTATTGGTTCTGTTAATCTTTTTGACGGTCACGTTATCAGCCACAGTCACGATATGGCGGTGATTCATTGCGAAGATGCCGACAGCAACATCATGGTACATCACAGCCAGCCACTGACCAGCGGCATGCCGGTTACTGTGGCCGTGCGTCCGGAAAAAATGCGTGTTAATACCACCATTGAAGACGGTCAGAATCAGCTCCATGGGGTGATCAAAGAAATCGCCTATCTGGGTGACGTCTCGATTTACCACGTAGACCTGCCAGGCGGAAAACGTATCCAGTTTACGCAACCCAATATGCTGGCGCTGGCCGAGCAGCCTCTGACCTGGGAGCAGGAAGTCCGCCTCACCTGGCACCCAAGTGGTTGCGGAGTACTGACCCAATGATGCCGCTACGAGCCCATGGTTTTAACAGTCAGAAGCTGATCGTTGCAATCCCGTGGCTGTGGCTTGCGGTATTCTTTGTTCTGCCGTTCCTGTTTATTCTGAAAATCAGCCTGTCTGAACCCCAGCTCGCCATGCCGCCCTATCAGGACTGGGTACGGGAATTTGAAGACGGCCTGCTTACGATCAGTCTGAATTTCGGCAATTACATACTATTATTCGAAGACGATCTGTATTTTCATGCCTTGCTGGGCTCGTTGAAAATTGCCGGCATATCTACCCTTATCTGCATTCTGATCGGCTACCCGATGGCCTATGCCATTGCCCGCGCACCGGATCATCTGCGCATGCCTCTCCTGATGCTGATTATTCTGCCCTTCTGGACGTCGTTTCTGCTTCGTGTTTACGCCTGGATCGGCATTCTGAAAGACAACGGATTACTGAATCAGCTGTTGATCAGCATCGACCTGATCGACAGTCCACTGCAGATATTGCACACCCCTGTCGCCGTGTATATCGGTGTGGTTTATAGCTATCTGCCCTTTTTTGTACTCCCCCTGTACGCCACTCTTGTTCGTCTCGATAATACTCTGCTTGAAGCCGCAGCAGACCTGGGGGCGCGTCCTATACGGCAATTTCTGACTATTACTCTGCCACAGTCTGTTCCCGGTATTGCAGCCGGCAGTATGCTGGTGTTTATTCCTGTGATGGGAGAGTTCGTTATTCCGGATCTGCTCGGCGGGCCTGACACACTGATGCTGGGTAAGCTGATGTGGACTGAGTTCTTCAATAATAAAGACTGGCCCGTTGCTTCATCACTTGCCGCAGTTCTTCTGATAATTCTGATTGTGCCTTTCGTGCTGTTCAGACATTTCGAGCAAAAAGCCAGTGAGGAGGAGAATTAATGCGTGATTATATTTCCCGGAATCCTCTGCTGTTTATATTCCTTATTGCTGGATATGCCTTCCTTTACCTCCCTATTGTCAGTCTGATTATCTACTCATTTAATGAGAGCAGGCTGGTTACCGTGTGGGGTGGCTTCAGCACCAAATGGTATGGAGAGTTACTTGATAACGGCCCTTTATTAAACGCCGCCTGGTTGAGCATCAAGATCGGAGCATTAAATGCAACTCTTGCTGTAATTCTGGGTACGCTGGCTGCTCTGGCTCTGGTGCGCTTCCGGAAATCCCGAGGACATAAAACACTGGGCGTGATGGTCACTGCACCTCTGGTTATGCCAGAGATCATTATCGGTCTGTCACTGTTGTTGTTATTTGTTGCACTGGAAGATCTGACCGGCTGGCCTGCCGGACGCGGGCAGACTACTATTCTGATTGCTCATGCGACCTTCTCCATGGCTTACGTCACTGTCATCGTACAGAGCCGGCTTGCTCATATGGATCCATCTATCGAAGAAGCGGCTCTGGATCTGGGCGCACGACCTGTTCGTGTATTCTTCACTGTCACCTTACCCATGATTGCACCAGCCCTTGCAGCGGGTTGGCTATTAGCATTTACCCTCTCTGTAGATGATCTGGTAATCGCCAGCTTTGTGTCAGGGCCGGGCTCCACAACCCTGCCAATGGTGGTCTATTCCAGTGTACGTCTGGGGGTAAGTCCACAGATCAACGCGCTTGCCAGTCTGATCATTGCAGTGGTGAGTCTGGCTGTCGTCATTGCTTCGGTGATCATGTATCGGAACGAAAAGGCGAGCGCACGCGCCTGACAGCTGGGTAATAAACAAACGTGAAGGCCACCAGGCCTTCACTTCCCCGCCCAAAACGCTACAGTTATCAGATACTGATAAAAAGTAACTGACTATGCTTCCTGACTCGATTTCTTTCCAACTTCCTGATGCCCTCAAAGGCCACTGGGAATCCCTGCAAACCTCTCTGGCTGATGATGCGGAACGTCATGGGTTTTCCTGGCCAGAGCTCTGGGACTCGTTATCCGGAGAACAGCAGAAAAAGCTGCGCAAAGTGTTGTGTCTGAGCTGCTACGTAGCTGACGTTCTTACCAAAGATCACGAATGGTTCAGAGACGCGATAGCCAACGGCGATATCGACGAGCAACCAGTGAGCGCAGACTTTAATGAGTGGATAGATTACTTTATCGCTAATATCAGTACTCATACCAGCACCCAAGCCAACAACCAGACCAGCTTAACGGAAGACGACTGGCACAAAGCTCTGCGGCAATTACGCCGCCGCGCGATGATTCAGATTATCTGGCGCGACGCTCTGAAGATCAGCCATACACTGGAAACTACAAGAGCGCTTTCCCAATTAGCTGACGTTTGTGTCAACCGCAGTATTGCGTTCTTACAGCCCTTGCTGGAAGCACGCTATGGCCAACCCATAGGCAAAGAATCAAAAGAGATCCAGGAATTCACCGTCATCGGTATGGGCAAATTAGGCGGCTGGGAACTGAATTTGTCGTCGGATATTGACCTTATTTTTGCCTATCCGGAAAGCGGTGATACCAGCGGGCCAAAAGTCATCAGTAATCAGGAGTTTTTTATTAAGCTCGGGCAAAAGCTGATCGTTGCCCTTGATAAGCATTCAACGGATGGTTTTGTCTTCCGTACGGATATGCGCCTGCGACCATACGGCCAGAGTGGCCCGCTGGTGATGAACTTCAACTCATTAGAAGAGTACTACCAGAGTCAGGGCCGTGACTGGGAACGCTATGCCATGGTCAAAGCACGTCTGATGACAGGCGAAGACAGCGCTGCCGCACAGGAGCTGATGAGCATTCTGAGGCCCTTTACCTATCGTGTATATATTGACTACAGCGCCTTTGAATCACTGCGTTCAATGAAAGCAATGATCAACGCAGAAGTCCGTCGTCGCGGGCTGGATAACAACGTCAAACTGGGTTCCGGTGGTATTCGCGAAATTGAGTTTATTGTGCAGGCGTTTCAGTTAATTCGTGGCGGGCAGGAAAAGCACCTGCAGAACCGGGAACTCGTACGGGTGTTAGATATGCTCTCGGCCGATGGTTACCTGCCGTTCGAGGCCACCGAGGAGCTTAAAACGGCATACTTTTTCCTGCGCGATAGTGAGCATGCGATACAGGCCTTAAAAGACGAACAAACCCAGCAACTACCCGGCGAGCCTGACGATCAGGCCCGTATTGCCTGGTCGATGAACTGTGCCGACTGGACAGAGTATCTCAATCAACTCGATCGCCATCGCCAGATCGTTATGCACCACTTTGCCCATATCGTTGCACACGAGGATGAGCAACGGGACCATGAGGCCGACCATGTCTGGCTGGATCTCTGGCATGGTGAGCTCAATATCGAAAATGCGGCAGACTTTATTGCCGAACACCCGTGCGCTGGTAACGACTCAGTACGTCGCCTTATCGATACCTTCCGTGAATCCCGTGCTGTACAATCTATGCAGCAGATCGGTCGCGAACGCCTCGAAGCTCTGATGCCGCTGTTGCTGCGTGAGATATGTGCCCAGGATAAATCCGGTGAAACACTGGAGCGGATTATTCCGCTGCTCGAAGCCGTTCTGCGTCGTACGGCGTATCTCGTATTACTGACAGAAAACCCCCAAGCGCTGCACCAACTGGTTCGCTTGTGTGCAGCATCCAGCTGGGTCGCCGAGTACATCACCCAGACGCCGTTACTGCTGGACGAACTCCTGACACCCGAAAGCTTATTCCGCCTCCCTGAAACTCATGAGCTGCAGGAAGAACTCCGCCTCAGGTTGCTACGCATTGAAGCCGACGACCTTGAACAACAGATGGAGCAACTTCGCCAGTTTGTGCGTGCTCACAAACTGCGGGCAGCAGCCTGTGAAGTCATGGATAAGTTGCCCCTGATGAAAATCAGCGACTACCTGACCCGCCTTGCAGAGACCACCATGGAAATGGTGATGAATCTTGCCTTTGAGCAGATGGTTGCCAAGTACGGTTACCCGACAGACGAGAACAAAGAACCAGTATACCAGCCCGAATTTCTGGTGGTTGGCTATGGCAAGGTCGGAGGGCTGGAACTCAGCTACAGTTCAGATCTCGATATGGTTTTTATCCATCAGGGCAAAGCCAGCGGAGAAACCACCGGTGAGCGTAGTATCGACAACAGCGTTTTCTATACCCGGATGGGGCAGCGCATGGTGCATATCTGTTCAACACAGACCCGCTCCGGTGATCTCTACGAAATCGACCTTCGTCTGCGCCCCTCAGGCAACTCAGGCATGATCGTAGCGTCGATGAAAGCCTTCGACGAATACCAGGAAAAACATGCCTGGACCTGGGAACATCAGGCACTTGTGCGGGCGCGGGTACTCTGCGGTTCAGCGGCCTTGGCTCCGGCGTTTAACGCTGTACGGGAACGTATTCTCAGTCGCGAGCGCGATCTTTCTGCTTTGCGCGAAGAAGTGCGAGCTATGCGCCAGAAAATGAGGGATAATCTCGGCTCCAAAGATACGAGCGGCCAGCAATTTCACCTGAAGCAGGATGAAGGGGGTATTGTTGACATCGAGTTTCTGGTTCAATATGGCGTACTGGCCTGGTCACACCAGCACCCTGCCCTGCTGCAGGTCACCGATAACATGCGGTTGCTGGATGCCTTTGCGATCGCCGGTCTGATGACTCCACAAGACTGTCAGACCCTGCAGGAAACCTACCTGTCCTACCGAGCCGAAACTCACCGGCGTGCATTGCAGAAACAATCCCTGCTCCTCGAGGGCGACACTGTGTCTGACCTCGGATTTGATGCACGGCGAAACGATGTGACCCGACTGTGGAAATTGTGGTTAGAAGATTAATTCTTAAATTTTTAGCGAGGTCCTTATGCTACCTTCCATGGCAGACCGTGACGGTCTGATCTGGTTAGACGGAGAGTTGGTAAACTGGCGTGATGCCAAAGTTCACGTTCTGACTCACACCCTGCACTACGGTATGGGCGTCTTTGAAGGTGTGCGGGCGTACGAAACAGATCAGGGTGCGGCTATTTTCCGTCTGCAGGAACATACTGACCGCCTGTTCCGCTCAGCACATATTCTGAATATGAAGCTTCCGTTCACCAAAGAAGAACTGAACGAAGCTCAGCGCGCGGCTGTCCGTGAGAACGGCCTGAACAGCGCTTACATTCGCCCGATGGCGTTCCTTGGCTCTGAAGGCATGGGTCTGCGTGCCGACAATCTGCAGGTTCACGTCATGGTTGCAGCCTGGGAATGGCCAGCCTACATGGGTGAAGAAGCTAAAACCAAAGGCATTAAAATCCGTACATCCAGCTATACCCGCCACCATGTGAACATCACCATGTGTAAGGCGAAAGCGAACGGCAACTACATCAACTCAATGCTGGCACTTCGCGAAGCGCTGGACAGTGGTTGTGAGGAAGCCCTGCTGCTGGATAACGAAGGTTACGTGGCTGAAGGCTCCGGTGAGAACTTCTTCCTGGTACGTGACGGCATTATCTACACGCCTGAACTGACTTCATGTCTGGATGGTATTACCCGCAAGACCATTATCGAAATGGCTGAGTCTCTGGGCTACCAGGTACGTGAAAAACGTATCACCCGTGATGAAGTGTACGTTGCTGACGAAGCCTTCTTCACTGGCACCGCTGCTGAAGTACTGCCAATCCAGTCACTGGATGGCCGTGTCATCGGCGCTGGCTCTCGTGGCCCGGTAACCGAAAAACTGCAAACCATGTACTTCGATACAGTGACAGGTAAAAACCCATTCAAAGCAGAATGGATTACACCTTGTAAGTAATGCATGTAGAAATAAGAAAATAATTAATTTTCTTTTCTGACAAATAAATACGGGAGACATTGTCTCCCGTTTTTATTTTTTCGCCGCTTTTCTTGAGTAACTTTTTGTCGCCCCCGAGCTTTTTTTCCGGGTATATTTTTTACGACCTGAAGTTTTATTTTCACTATTTTTCATCACCGGCAAGCTCGCAGATTTTGCCATTTCAACTAAGTATCCCAGCTGCTGATCCAGCTGCTCCATAAAACTGTCGTAGCTGTATTCACGCTGACTGATGGCCTCCAGTCGTTGCTCCCATAGTGCAGTCATATCCGGCAAGGTGGATTGCTCAGGCAGTGCCTCAATCAGTTGCGTACCTGTCTCTGTCGCCAGAATCTGCTTGCCCTGGCGTTGTAGAAAGCCTCGCTTAAACAACAATTCGATGATGCCTGCCCGGGTAGCCTCGGTGCCCAGACCGTCTGTGTCTTTCAGTACCTTGCGCAACTCTGGGTCTTTGACGTAGCGGCCAATACCGGTCATGGCGGCGAGTAAGGTTGCATCGGTGTAGTGTTTTGGTGGTTCGGTATGTTTTTCTTCAAGGTTAGGCTCACCGCTCCACAGTATCTGCCCTATCGTCAGATCAGGCAGCGGCGCTGATGTTTTCTCACGAGCCGGCATTAAGGCCTTCCAGCCGTCGGCTAAAGTAATCCTCTCCCGGGCGGTAAACAGCCCACCAGCTATTTCAAGATCTACGCGCGTATCGGAGTACTGATACGCCTCACAGAATTGCATTAGATACTGTCGAGCGATGAGACGATAAATTTTCTTTTCTGCATCACTTAAATTACCCGTGTACTTTTTTGAGGTAGGTATAATCGCGTGGTGCGCACTAACTTTTTTATCATTAAATGCCGCTGACTTTCGCGATTTATCAGCATGCTTTAGCATGTCGCCCGCATCAGAAATTACCGTCTGAATTGCTGCAGATACCTGCGGCATTTCTTTGTGATGTTCACTGGGTAAATAGCGGCAGTCTGAGCGCGGGTAGGTAATCAACTGATGCTTTTCATACAGGCTTTGACACACATCCAGAGCTGTTTTTGCAGCCATGCCGAAGGCTTTGGCCGCGTCGATCTGTAACGATGACAAGTTATATGGCAGTGGCGCGTTCTGTTTGCCCGGTTTCTTTTCGAAGGCTGTAACCTGAGCTGGTTGCTGGCGTATCCGCTCTGCGACATTCTGTGCGAGCTTAGGGTTTAATACCCGACCATCTTCGTCCTGATGTGGCCTGCAGGCCTCACTCGGCTGCCACTTCGCGTAAAAGCTGAAAGGCTGATCAGCACTCAGGTGTATGGCCGCCTGAACCTCGTAAAAGGGCTTGCTGACGAACTCCCGGATTTCTTTATCTCGCCGAACAACCAACCCAAGCACAGGGGTCTGAACCCGGCCGACCGATAAAACACCGCGATTACCCGCCTGCTGGCCCTTAATGGTCCAGGCTCGCGTGAGGTTAATGCCATACAGCCAATCAGCCCGGCTACGAGCCAGTGCAGATACCGACAAAGGTACAAATTCGCTGTTGCTGCGCATATCAGCAAGTGAGCGTTTTACTGCATCAGGGTTGAGATCACTGACCAATAAGCGCTGAGCAGCACGGCGTTTGTTCTGAGGGGCTTTCAGGTAATCAATTACTTCATCAACGAGTAACTGCCCTTCACGGTCAGGGTCACCGGCATGTACCAGCTGGTCAGCTTCTTTAATCAGCTTACGCAGCACACTCAGCTGCTTGCGTGTCTTTGGCTTGGGCGCCAGTTGCCACACTGCGGGGGTAATAGGCAGGTGATCGAGTCGCCACTGCTTGTATATGGGGTCGTAGCTCTCTGGCTCAGCCTGCTCGAGCAAATGGCCGATGCACCAGCTTACAACATCGCCATTGGCTGCACGAATACAGCCGTCCTCTTTTTTATGGGGGCGCGGCAAGACATCCACTATGGCGCGGGCAAGGCTGGGTTTTTCGGCAATAAAGAGACGCATCGGAAACCAATACTGTTTTTTAATACAGTAGTTGGTTTCCGATAGGATGTACAGAGGTCTTAAGTGCTAGCTACGAGTTGCGAGGTACCAGATGCAAGGAACCAGACGCAAAAATTCAGCTACGAGGCGTTTTCTGCCAGATTTTTCCGCGATGCTGCGTGTAGATATCACGAACCCACTGCAGCGCTGGGCTGTCTGCCCATTTCTTCGCAGGCCCTGCCATCTTCTCGCGGAATTCAGCGCTGCCATAAATAGGATGTTCCAGCGGGCAAGCGAGCGGGGCAAGCAGTGATGCAGCGGTAATATCGGCTACAGTCAGACGATCTCCGACCAGATACTTTTTACCCGCTTTCAGCTGCGACTCCAGCCATTGAATCTCGGCGTCGATCTTGGCTTCTGCCTTAGCCACATCTTTAGGGTTAATCTTCAGCTTAATCTTAAAGATCGGCTTAATCACCGGATAGAAAACGCGCACCATAGCCGCTTCCCACGGCTTAGCGAACTGAGTCCAGATGGTTTTGATCAGATCATCGTGGGCGAAACCCGGCAGATAAAGGTAGCGGGCAACAGCCTTACCGATCGCATCAAAGCGCTGCTGCACTTCGATTATTTCGTCCTGCTGTGTCGCCGGCATAGCTTTCAGTGGACCAAACTCCATCGCCAACCAGCTGACAATACGAGGGCTGTCCTGTACACAGGTCTCTCCCTGCTGCACCAGAGGTACCGTCGTCTGCTTGCGCTTGCCTTTAAACAGCATAGGCAGGGTGTGGACAGCAGGCGTAAGAGCCTCTTCCTGGTAGTTGATACCTTCATAGTCGAGCAGCCAGCGAATTTTCTCGCTGTAGTGCGACATATTAATGGTATAGAGGATCAGTCCATTTGCTTCTGCCATAGTATGTTCCGGGTGCCGTAAGGTTAGTGAAAAGTTAGAAAGTGGCGTGAAGTGTAGTCGATGCTCCAAAGTGCGCCAAGTGAACACTGTTCCCATGCCTTTACGCCATTCTCCCTTTTCTGATCTGAATCAAGGGCTTTAATCCTGCCTATCTTACAATTGGGCGCATGTGACATTTTTCTGTCAGTCATATTGACCTGTCACATTTTGCCGTCACTATAAGATTCAGCCTCCCCAGAGAGGCAAATCAAAACAAGGCAAGTTGGATTGCCACAAGGAGCAAATCATGAAGATCACCCATCACGTATTAACCCCATTAGCTACAGCGCTGATTTCTGTCACTGCTTTTGCCGCCAATGGCGATAACAATGGCAAACCTTTCCAGGAGCTTCAGGCGCTGATAGAAGAAAACCAGACCCTGATCGCAGAAAACTCAGCGAACATCACAGCTTTGTCCTCAGAAGTTCAGTCTCTTGCTGCAGAAATTGCGCAGACCCAGGCTGATCTGGCTGCGGTCACAACCCGGGTACTGGATAATGAAACTGCCATTGCCGAATTAATCACACGAGCAGACGCGGCTGACGCCGACATTGACACTCTTCAGACCGAACTCGCGGAGGCAGTTCAGGCTACTGCCGATCTTCGCACCGACCTTGAAGCTCAGATCGCTCAGCTCGATTCTTCCCTGCGCACTATGATTGGTGATAACGCGGCGCTTATCGCCCAGCTGAATACTATGATCGCAGATCTTCAGGCTCAGGTAGATGCAAACACTGCTGCGATCAACCCGCTCAGTACCCAGATATCTGCGCTGCTGGCGACGGTGATGGCCAACAGCAACAATATCGCTCTTTTGCAGGCTGACCGTAATGCTCTGGTGACTGCAGTCGATGGTCTGACGACTCAGGTATCTGACCTGACTGGCGAAATTGAGTCTCTGAAAACCCGTACATCCCGCCTGGAGTCATTCCATGCTGACCTTTATTTAGGCGATACTATCTCTGGTAGCCTGAATAGCAGTGATGAATTGAGCCTCGTGCGCGACTGCAGTATTAATTCTTCCGGTGGCAACCAATACGGCGACTGTTATGCTGACTTCTATACGCTCTACGTTCCAGATAACCGCACAGTTACCATCAACCTGGGATCTCCAAGCCTAGATACTTCTACCTACGGGTCTGGCAATTTCTTTGATACCTATCTTTTCCTGCACCCTGAGGGACAGCCTGGTGTTAACCTTGCTGCGAATGATGATTCAGGATACCGCCTGAACTCCATGATCAGCATGACTCTAGATGCCGGCGTATACATTGTGGAAGTATCTGCTTTCCGTATCTATCAGCTCGGCGACAACGATTATGAGCTGAGTGTTCAGTAATTAATCGGCTTTACGCTTATAAAAGCCCCGGTCTCCGGGGCTTTTTTGTATCCCGCCATCAGTTACAGAAATCTATATCGAAAAAAATTGATATAGATGCAATCCACACTTATACTGCGCCCATGATTACCCAGAATCCGTCCGTTGTGTCTTTGCCTCAGCTGGCGCTGGCAGCAAAAGCCGCCGGTGATCCACTGCGCATGAGTGTGCTCAAACTGTTGGGTCAGGGTGCATTCGGGGTTCTGGAGCTGTGCCAGATTTTTGATATCAAGCAGTCGAGTATGAGCCACCACCTGAAGGTGCTGTCTCAGGCAGGCCTGGTCAGTAGTCAGCGCGAAGGCAACAGCATCTTTTATCGCCGCCCGCTAAATACTGGCAGCGACGTTTTTAGTGTCTGGTTACGTGAGTTATTCCGCGCGATTGATGCGTCGCATGATGAAAGCAATATCAGTACTGCCGTTGATGGCGTGCTGGCAGAGCGTGCGGAAGCCTGTGCCGGGTTCTTCGCCCGTCATGCGGATGATTTCCGCGAGCAGCAGGATCTGATTGCGTCGTACGAACAATATGGCGATGCACTGGCGACCATTCTTGACTCCCTGGGCTACCTGCCGGGAAGCAATGAGAATAGTGGCTACGCTTTGGAAATTGGCCCTGGCGAGGGCGCATTCCTGCAGACCCTGAGCGAACGATTTACTGGTGTGACGGGGCTGGATATTTCGCCGGACCTGTTAGCAAAAGCGGAAACTTTCTGTCAGGACAACGGCCTGACTAACGTTTCTCTGGTTCAGGGCGATACCCGCGCGCTGCTTGAATCGCGCAATGATGTTGAAGGCGATACAAACAACAGCGGCTTCGGTTTTGCCGTCGCCAATATGGTGCTGCACCACGTGCCGTCACCGAAAACGATTTTTACTGAGGTTGCCGCCCTGCTGGCACCCGGTGGTACTTTTCTGGTCACTGACCTGTGCCGCCACGATCAGAGCTGGGCAAAGGATTCTTGTGGTGACCTGTGGCTGGGCTTTGACCCGGCGGATCTCAGCCAGTGGGCTGACGACTCTGGCTTAAAAGAAGGCCAGAGCCAGTATTCCGGTTTAAGGAATGGGTTTCAGATCCAGTTCCGATTGTTTCATGCGTAGACACTGAGTCAGCGCATCACATTTAGAGGAGTCGCACATGAGCGAATATTCGATTTTTACTTCAGAGTCTGTGTCTGAAGGCCACCCTGACAAAGTTGCGGATCAGATTTCTGACGCCGTTCTGGATGCCATCATTGCACGCGATCCATACGCCCGTGTTGCGGTAGAAACTCTGGTAAAAACCGGTATGGCCGTGGTCGCCGGTGAGGTAACCACCTCCTGCTACGTGGACCTCGAAGATATCGTGCGTGATGTGATCACCGGTATCGGCTACAACAGCTCAGATGTGGGCTTCGACGGTGCGACCTGTGCGGTACTGAACGGCATTGGTAAGCAGTCTGTGGATATCAACATGGGTGTTGACCGCGCCAAGCCTGAAGATCAGGGTGCTGGCGACCAGGGCCTGATGTTCGGTTACGCGACTAACGAAACTCCTAATCTGATGCCAGCGCCTGTGTACTACGCACACCTGCTGGTTCAGCGTCAGTCTGAACTGCGTCGTAACGGTACTCTGCCATGGCTGCGCCCGGATGCAAAATCTCAGGTCACCATCAACTGGGAAGGCGACAGCCCAAAAGTCGATGCGGTTGTTCTGTCCACTCAGCACGATCCAAGCATCAGCCTGGAAGAGCTGCGTGCTGAAGTGCTGGAGCACATCATCAAGCCAGTACTGCCAGCTGAATGGCTGCACGAAGGCACTCTCTACCACATCAACCCAACAGGTAACTTCGTGATCGGTGGCCCAGTAGGCGATGCCGGCCTGACAGGTCGTAAGATCATCGTTGATACCTACGGCGGCATGGCGCGTCACGGTGGCGGTGCGTTCTCTGGTAAAGATCCATCAAAAGTTGACCGTTCTGCAGCTTACATGGGCCGCTACGTTGCCAAGAACATCGTTGCTGCAGGTCTGGCTGACCGTTGTGAGATTCAGGTGTCTTACGCGATTGGTGTGGCTGAACCGACCTCTGTGTCTGTAAACAGCTTCGGCACCGGCAAGATCAGCGACCAGGCTCTGGCGAAAGTAATCCGTGAAGTGTTCGATCTGCGTCCATACGCGATTCAGAACCAGTTGGAACTGCTGAACCCTATGTATCAGGCAACCGCTGCCTACGGTCACTTCGGTCGCGAGCCATTCGAAATGACGTACGAATACAAAGACAACGGCGAAACGAAGAGCAAAACCTTCACCGCGTTCACCTGGGAACGTACTGACAAGGTGGATGCGCTGAAAGCCGCTGCTGGTCTCTGATCCAGACATTTTTCGCATTTAAATTTTTCAGGTCGCTGGTATTCCCCGGCGACCGTAACAGCAAAAGGGCAAGAACATGACCCAGTTTACTGATTACAAAGTTGCAGATATGAGCCTCGCCGACTGGGGCCGTAAAGAAATCAAAATCGCCGAAAGCGAAATGCCGGCCCTGATGGCGCTGCGTCGTAAGTACAAAGACGAACAGCCTCTGGCTGGCGCAAAAATCATGGGCTGTATCCACATGACCATTCAGACGGCGGTTCTGATTGAGACTCTGGTGGATCTGGGCGCTGACGTCCGTTGGTCATCATGTAATATCTTCTCGACTCAGGATCACGCTGCTGCAGCCATCGCCGCTGCGGGCATCCCGGTATTCGCCTGGAAAGGTGAAACGGAAGAAGAATTCCTGTGGTGCATCAAGCAGACCATCCTGGCAGAGAAAGACACTGACCAGGTATGGGACGCCAACATGATCCTCGACGACGGCGGCGACCTGACCGAGATGGTTCACAAGGATTTCCCAGAGATGCTGGCCAGCATCCACGGTATCTCTGAAGAAACCACTACCGGTGTACACCGTCTGCTGGAAATGATGAAAGAAGGTACCCTGAAGGTTCCTGCGATCAACGTCAACGACGCTGTAACTAAGTCGAAGAACGACAACAAATACGGCTGCCGTCACTCACTGAACGATGCCATCAAGCGTGGTACTGACCACCTGCTGTCCGGTAAGAAAGCACTGGTTATCGGTTACGGTGACGTGGGTAAAGGTTCTGCTGCTTCTCTGCGTCAGGAAGGCATGATTGTTAAAGTGACTGAGATCGATCCGATCTGTGCTATGCAGGCCTGCATGGACGGTTATGAAGTGGTTTCTCCGTACATCAACGGTGAAAACCTCGGCACACTGGAATGCGTTGATGGCGAACTGCTCGGTAAGACCGACCTGATCGTAACGACAACCGGCAACGTGAACGTATGCGACAAGTTCATGCTGCAGAAGCTGAAGAACGGTGCGGTAGTTTGTAACATCGGTCACTTCGATAACGAAATCGATACCGCCTTCATGCGTGAAAACTGGGAATGGGAAGAAGTGAAGCCACAGGTACACAAAGTGTACCGTGACAAAGCCGCTGACGATCACCTGCTGCTGCTGTCTGAAGGCCGCCTTGTGAACCTTGGCAACGCCACTGGTCACCCATCCCGTATTATGGACGGCTCATTCGCTAACCAGGTACTGGCGCAGATCTATCTGTACGAGCGCAAGTTCGCAGACCTGATGGAAGCGGAAAAAACTGAAAGCATTTACGTCAAAGTACTGCCGAAGAAGCTCGACGAAGAAGTAGCGACAGACATGGTTGAAGGCTTCGGTGGTGTGATCACTAAGCTGACACCAGCGCAGGCGAAATATATCGACGTAAGTGTCGATGGCCCGTACAAGCCAGAAGCTTATAAGTATTAATTGGAGCTAGCTGCATCGTCAGCTCTTTGTTGGATTTGCTCCGGAAATGCTCATGTATGCCTTATACACTGCGCGTTCCGAAGCAAATCTGCCTCGATCTGGCTTCTTCGCTAACGCTCCTGAGGCTGTTATAAGTATGAAACGAACAGCCCGGAACAATATAATTGGTAGAAACAGACAACGTCTCTACCAGATTAAGAGAAGTAAAGATGACTACCTTAAGTTTTGAATTTTTCCCGACCAAAACCGAGGAAGGGACAGAAAAACTGCTGCAAGTGCGCGATGAACTCGCTGCCTTTAATCCAGAGTTTTTCTCGGTGACTTACGGTGCCGGTGGTTCTACCCGCGACCGCACCTATGCCATCGTCAAAGCCATTCAGGAGCGAGGCATCGCTGCCGCGCCACACCTGTCGTGTGTCGGTGACAGCAAAGAAGACCTGCGTTCGCTGTTAAACGAGTACAGAGATCTGGGCATCAAGCGCATCGTTACCCTGCGTGGTGACCTGCCTAGCGGCGCCGGCCTGGCCAGCAGTGAGCTGCGCTACGCCAACGAGCTGGTTGAG
>JAYNJA010000010.1:0-6643 GCA_038109705.1 Thalassolituus sp.
GTCGTTGCTCATCTGGATAAGTCTCACGTAACAGTTCATACCTATCCTGAGAGTCATCCTCATGGTGGTATCTCTA
Source organism: Thalassolituus sp. (assembly GCA_038109705.1). Classification (GTDB taxonomy): domain Bacteria; phylum Pseudomonadota; class Gammaproteobacteria; order Pseudomonadales; family Oceanobacteraceae; genus Thalassolituus. Next base: position 77 of record JAYNJA010000010.1, read on the forward strand.
CGTTCCGTGCGGATATTGATGTCTCTACGTGTGGTCTGATTTCACCGCTGAAAGCACTGAACTATCTGATCCACTCTCTGGACTCTGATATCGTTACTGTCGACTACCGTGTTCGTGGCTTTACCCGCGATGAAGATGGCGTGAAGCACTATATTGACCACGATATTAACTCTATCCAGAACTACATGACCCAGGATACCCGTGATGCGTACGAAATGATCGACGTAAACGTGTACCAGGAAAACCTGTTCCACACTAAGATGATCCTGAAGGAATTTGAACTGGACAACTACTTGTTCGGTGAAGGTTCGAAGGATATGTCTGAAGACGAGCGCAAAGAAGTCGAAGCGAAGGTTCGCAAGGAAATGCTGGAGATCTTCTACTCCCGCAATATGCCGTAAGCTGGGCAACTGCTGCTTGTCAGAGCAATGAAAAAGGGCCTTTAACAGGCCCTTTTTTGTATCTGGAATGTCTGTATCTGCAATGCCGCGTTTCAGATCAGAATCAACGACGTGATGGAAAGTCGTTCTTTTCTACGGGTACTTTCTGCATCATCGGTTGTCGTGTTTCCCGAACGGCACAGGTCGCAAGGCCACCGGCAATAATGAAGAATGAGAGCAGTAAATAAGTAAACAGCATAACGCCTCCTAGCTCGGACAATCTCTTTAGGTTAGACGACGTTATGAGTTTAGCCAGCAGGCTTATGGAAAAAGTGGTTCTTTGTCTTACACCTGTTTCAACGGGGCTGGCTTGCACAGATGAGTTTGAACCCGTCAGCCTGCACCATGACTTCAACCTGCTGAAAGGCTTCTTCAGCCCATTCTTCATATGCCAGATGACGGTTAGCGACTATCCATAGCTGTCCATCCCGGGTGAGGTGCGTTTTTGCTTCTCGGAACAGGTCATCGGCAAACGCGTAGTCGGTGCGTTTCCCCTGATGAAATGGCGGGTTACTGAATACGTAGTCGTAGCGGCCGTTCGTCTGTTTCAGGCCGTCACTGGCGTATATTTCTGCAGTCAGACCCAGTCGGGTACTGTTCAGACCAGCGCTACGCAGCGCCATGGCGTCAGTGTCGGTCAGGGTAACATCCAGTGCTGGGCTACGCTGCTTCATGGTCAGGCCGATAACACCAGAGCCACAGCCCAGGTCGATGATGCGGCCATGCGCCGGAGCAGGGATGTGCTCCAGCAGCAGGGCCGTGCCTTTATCCATTTTGCCATGGCCAAATACGCCGGGCAGGGTCATAAAGGACAAGTCGCCGCATTTAAATGAACGCGCTGTGCGTAGCCAGTTCGGAGCTGTTGCCGGAGCCTTAAGTTTTACCTGCCAGAGGCAGCAGTGACGGGCACTGTCGATTTTAGTGACACTCTCAACCTGCTTCTTAACCGCATTGTTAATGCTCTTACCGCCTGCATCATTGGCACCGACAATAAAACATTCAGAGGGCGCGTCGCCGAGCATATCGACTAACGCCTGACCGGCTTCACGAGCTTTAGGCCAGAGCAGAATGACACGTCTGCTCGTAATGGCCTGAGTCTCTGGTACTGCAAAAGAGATATTGTCTCCAGTGACACCGGCCTGTTTCCAGGCATTTGCGGTCAGAAAGTCCGGACTCAGCAGTTGCACGCCGCTGGCTTGCGCCTGAGCTCCCCACCCCGCTGGGAGTTGGGCTTCACTACCTATTATGGTGGTGTTTCTGTCGAGTAGCTGCGGGTGTCGCAGTAATAATTCGTATACGTTGCTCATTCGTTGAGCCCGGACAGTACGTCTCGTACGTTCAGGGCATCCTGTTGTGGGTCGCTGTTAAGAGCAATAAGGCCGCGTTGGCGCAGTGCCGGGGCCTTATCGTGCTGTTGGCCGGTACAAAAAATCAGTTGTCCGGTTTCTGCAGCCAGTGACTGGAGATTCTGTAGCTGGTGCTCGTCAGGAGTATCAGATATGCGGATCACTGCTCCCTGTAGCCCTCGGGTGCGTACCAGGTTAGCAATACCGGTGGTGGTACTTAACCCAGCCAGCCGGATCAGGCGAATACCAAATTGCTTGAGCAGGACTCCCAACAAAAGCAGTTCCAGGTCGTCATCGTAAATGGTGTTCGCCAGAACCAGTGTGGCTTCTACAGTGCCATCAACCGGTTCCGACAGGCGCTGACTCAGGCGTCCTTGCAGGTAAGCTCCGAAAAACTGCAGTCGTTCACTGCCAAGAGGTTCGGTGATCTGCTCACGTAGCTGCTGGTGGAGTGGTAACAGCAGGAACCGCAGCGCGATATCGACAGGAAAGAAGCGGGTGACTTCATCCATGATATCGGCGATTGCGGAGTCATCAAAATCGCGGATAGCAACTGACAAGCGCCCACGATACTGGGACCACTGAGATGGCTGCTGGGTCTGAATCGTAATCTCGGGTTCAGTCTCGCCATTCTCCAACATGGCTTTTGCCTGCGAGATAGGGATTCCGCGCTGAAGTAGTGCAACGACTTTGCGGATCAGCTGGATATCAGCCTCCGTGTAAAGACGGTGCCCCTTTGCTGTTCGTTTGGGGGTAATCAGGCCATAACGCCGCTCCCATGCTCGGAGAGTGATGGCGTTGACACCGGTCTCATTTGAAACCACCCTGATGGGATAATACGCTGCCTGCGGTTCAGCCGTGGACGTCATGGCGAATTGTTATTCCGGAACTGTACAAAACAGTCCAAATTCTATAAGTAGTTGTACATAATGTAAAAGAACCCGTTTTACCTTTACGGAGATTATCCATGGTCACAGACCTGAATGATGAGCAGGGACCAATCAGCCTCGAGCTTCTGAAGAAAGCCGTCGACGCTTCTAACGACGGAATCGTGATTGCCGAGCAGGAAGTCGATGACAACATTCTGATATATGTGAACAAGGCGTTTGAGCGTCTGACAGGCTACAAAGCCGATGAAATTCTTTATCAGGACTGCCGTTTTCTGCAAACCGGTGACCGTGATCAGGAAGGTTTGAAAGAAATTCGTATGGCCATTAATGAAGGGCGTAGCGCTCGTGTTGTTCTGCGTAATTATCACAAGGATGGCACTATGTTCTGGAATGAACTGAGCTTATCTCCGGTACATAACGAACAGGATCAGCTGACCTATTACATTGGTATTCAGAAAGATGTGACGGCTCAGGTTGAAGCGGAAGCACGCGCCCGTGTGGCTGAAGAAGAGCTGGCTGCGTTGAAGGCGAGCCTGTGAGTAGCTTCTGACGAAGGCAAGATGTAATAAAAAAAGGGAGCCTGAGGCTCCCTTTTTACGCACAGGTCTCAGGATCAGGCGTTTTTGTAAGCTTCAGCAGAATCGATGATCATCTGACGAGCGTCGTCAGCGTTACCCCAACCCTTAACTTTAACCCACTTACCTTTTTCGAGATCTTTATAGTTCTCGAAGAAGTGACCGATCTGATCGCGCAGCAGCTGTGGAACGTCGTCGATGTCGTTAACATCGTTGTACAGCTGAGTCAGTTTTTCGTGCGGAACGGCTACCAGCTTAGCGTCTTCGCCAGCTTCGTCTTCCATGTTCAGAACGCCAACAGGACGTGCACGGATTACAGAACCAGGGGCAACCGGGTATGGAGTGATAACCAGAGCGTCCAGTGGATCGCCGTCGTCAGCCAGAGTGTTAGAGATGTAACCGTAGTTCGCTGGGTAGAACATCGGGGTTGCCATAAAACGGTCAACCATCAGGCAGTCCATGTCTTTGTCGATCTCGTATTTGATCGGAGAGTGGTTCGCCGGGATTTCAATAACAACGTATACGTCGTTTGGCAGATCTTTACCTGCGCTGATCGAGTTATAGCTCATAAGAATATCCGTTTAAGGTCTGTTGATAATGTCAGTTTTAACTGGTTGCGCGGATTATAGACTTATCTATGAGTGCCTGTCAGTTCCACCTCGGTCTAAAGGCACTATAATCACGTTTGAACAAGGCATATCAGGAATAGTGAGGAAGCCATGAAGTGCTTGCAGTTATCGTGCGTGGCGTTGTTGGCCATGGCGGCAGTTACAGTATCAGCGGAAGAACTGTATTTTATGGACCCCGGATTCGAGGGACTTGAAAATATGGATATCGTGCCGGAGGTACTGACAGCGACGCGCCTCAAGCAGGCCCGTGCTGAAGTTCCCGGCAGTATGACAGTGATTACTGCAGACGATATTGCTCATTGGGGTGTGCGCACTATTCCAGAGCTGATGCGCTTTGTACCCGGTATGTTTGTTAAACATGGCTCCGATGATGCAGTGGCTTATCATGCGTCCAATCCTTCCCTCATGCGGCGGATGCAGGTACTGATTGATGGACGGTCTGTTTATCGTGCTGGAATCGCCTCCGTTAACTGGGAAGATATCCCTGTGGCGCTGGGGGATATTCAACAGATTGAAGTTTTCCGCGGGCCCAATGCCTCTTCTTATGGGGCCAATGCCTTTATGGCCGTGATCAATATTGTCACTTTCCATCCCGCGGACACATTGGGGAGTCGTGCTTTTATCCGCCATGGCGATCAGGGTGTCCGTGATTATGAGGTCAGCCACTCGGCGCAAGCGGGTGACTGGGTATATCGTGTGACGGCGGCGTCGAAAGAAGATGATGGTTTTGATGGTCGGGATAAATACGGCGACGGTGATAATTATCATGATGGTAGTCGTGATACTTTCATCAGTTTTAATGCCGTGACTGAGCCTGGCGAAAATTCCCGCTTATTAATTGAAGGCGCCTATAAAAATGGTGACCTGCGCATGGTACAGACCAGTCAGGACGAAATTGCCCCGGTGGACGAGAACAAGAGCGGCTTTCTGATGGCGCGGCTTCAGCACGACTTTTCAGCGAAGCACACTTCACAGTTGAAAACCTACTGGCAGAGAGAAAAGCGTCATATCGATTTCAGGAAGTGTGGTCCAGCGGTGACTCTGTCGCCAAGGTTGGGTGATCTGTATCTTGAAGACCCGTACTGGGCAGCATCACTATTAGACAGTGACTTCCCTCAGGATCAGTTGCCGGGGATTGCCTTTGGTACCGCGCAGCCAGAAGACGTCGAAGCCGCTGTGGAGGCTGCGATTGGTCGGGATTATGATATTTCGCAGGATGATCTGGATGCTGTACAGGCCATACTGGCTGAGGCTGGTTTCTCTTATGACGCCCTGACTGCAGACGTCTGTGGTACGTATGTGCTCGATTTTGATGAGCAGCGTTTTGACGTCGAATGGCAGGATACTGTGCAGTGGGCGGATAACTTCAGAACGGTTTCAGGCGTCAGCTACCGTCGGGATGAAGCGACTTCAGAAACCTATTTCGCGGGATCGGTAAAAAATGATCTGTTCCGCGCTTTCCTGAATACGGAATGGCGTCCTTTGCAGTCTCTGGTGTTAAACGCCGGGGGGATGTACGAAGACGAAGATAAAAACAGCGCGGTATTCTCGCCGCGTCTGGCAGCCAATATTCTGTTTACGCCACAACAAAGTCTGCGCTTTGTCTGGTCGACCGCAGTGCGCTCGCCGGATCTGTTGGAGCAGTCACCGGAATACAGCCTCACCGTGACTGATCTGACAGATAACTACCTGGGTCTGAGCGAAGGAACTTACTTCGCTACTCAATATGGTAGTTACGGTAAACTGGATCACGAGCGTATTATCAGCTCTGAAATTGGCTACTACGGACGTTTCCCTGAACAGAAACTGGAACTGGACATCAAGGCTTACTATGACCGCCTGTTCCAGTTAATTTCCAATCCGATTAACCTGCAGACACCGGATGTTAATTCAGATACCCGCATGAACATCAGTGGTCTGGACTGGCAGTTCAGCTGGCAGCCAGTGAGAGAGCATTCTCTCTGGTATGCCGGTGCCTACGTAGATACGGATGTAGAACTTGGTGATATGTCGATGCTGACGGCCAACGAAGAACGAAACTTGCGAGTGGTCGAAACGCGGCTTAGTGCTGAATATAGTCACAATCTTAGCTGGAGTTATCTGCGTGGCAGTTGGCAGTTCACGCAGTCTTATTTCTGGCATCGCAGTTATAACCGCGATACAAGAAATCCGAACCCGTATCGTCGTTATGAGGCACACGTTCATAAAAACTGGCCATTGCGCTCCATCGACATTACTACCGATCTTTTCTACCACCATATCATCGCCGACAATGCGATTGTGTACAGCGATCAATACATTGAAGAAAGTGATCTGATTGATCTGCAGGTAGGTGTTAAGTTCTGATGCTTCGCGTCACTGGATTCATAGTGCTGTTGCTTATGTCCTGCATAATAAGGGCAGATGTTGTGCTATTAACCAGTGTTCGCTCCGCCGTTCTGGACGAGTTGGTTCTGGAGCTTAACCGTCAGTTGCAGGTGCCTGTCCGCCGTGTATCGCCGGGCGACGACCCACTGCCCGGCGATATTGTTATCCTGGCGGGAGATGATGCTGTTCGCGCATGGCGGGGCGAGCAGACCAGCGTGGCTATCTGGTCGAGGCGCGAGACTATTGATGAAAATCTTGACCGTCTCAGCAGCGCCGTGTACACGGAACCGCCACTCCTGCGCCAGCTTTCGCTCGCGGAG
>JAYNJA010000010.1:6653-17976 GCA_038109705.1 Thalassolituus sp.
CTTTGTTTCCGGATGCCCGTGTCTCCGTTCTTTATTCAGAGAAAGCCCCTGCCTGGCTTAAATCAGAAATACAGGCATTGCCCGATGAGAAGGTAGCGCGGTTTCAAATGTCGACCGACGAGGGGCTGAACTACGCATTGAGAGATGCTTTTGCTGACAGCGATGTTCTGCTTGGGGTTGCCGATAATGGAGTTTACAGTCCTGCGACGATCAAAAATATTCTGATATCAGCATATCGTCAGAATATTCCATTGATAGGACCTCATCAGGCCTACATACGCGCTGGTGCAATTGCTACTACCTACAGCTCTGTAGCGGATACTGCGCGTAGGCTGACAGAATTGTTGCAAGTGCCTCTACTGTCACCACCAGCGAGTAACCCTTATTTTTCAGTTCTCTTTAATGAGCAGGTAGCTCGCTCCCTGAATATCAGACTTCCGGATAACACGCCTGCTTTACTCAAACGCATCAGTGATTGAGTTTTTTGGCCTGTAATAATACATCTGGCAAATATCAACCCTGGGCGGCGTTGAGTCATGCTGAATCTTGTCGCATATTGACAGCCTGTGAGGCGAAATGATCAGTATTGACGGGAATTATCTCTGCCTTTATCAAGACATAAACAGCTATAATAATCCCGCAAGAGGTTTAACCGAGACTAAGCATGGATGCGATCTTCAGAGCCGGCTGGTTGGTCATATTGCTGCTTTCAGCAATGACCGCCAGTGCAGATGTAGCTCTGTATGCCCCTGAAAAAAATTCTATTACGGCTGGTTTGTTAAAAGAGACCAACCGGCAGTTACGTGCGCTTGGCATTCAGGAACTACTGGTTACTGCGGATAAAGCGCAGATTCAGTCTGCTCCGGAGCAATTCTCGGCCGTGGTTGCTGTTGGTTCGCGTAATGCCTATGAGCTGTCGTCGCTCAGTAGTCTACCGCTCATATCGGTTTATATTTCGAGTCTTGATGCTACTGAGCTTGGTGATCGATTAACGTCGGCAATATACGCTGAACCACCTTTTAACCGTCAGGTCATGCTTGCGCAGGAGATCTTTGGCGCAGGTGAGCGTTTTGGGGCTCTCACTGAAAATAGTATCCCTACAGGGCCATTTGCAGGAAAAGTATCGCTCTATCCTGTGGCAGATTATCCCTCTCTTAATCACGGGCTGATACGCCTGTTAGGCGATAGCCGTGCTTTGATCGGTACTTACGATCCTGAATTGTACAGTGCAGACAATATCAAAAGTATCCTCATAACCTCCTATCGCCACAACAGAGCCCTTATCGGACCTTCGGGTGCCTATCTTCGTGCCGGCGCACTCGCCAGTACTTTCAGTAGCAGTGATGACGTTGCATTACGCCTTGCCGAAATCCTGGCAGCAGGGATCCGTGAGGGGCGTTACCCTGCGGCCGGCTACAATCCATATTTTCATGTTGGTTTTAATGAACAGGTTGGCCGCTCTCTGAATCTTCTGTTGCCAGATGCGGACGTCACCGCAGAGAGGATTCGCACAAGGGAGGCTGGGAAATGAACCTTCGTAGCTGGCCTATCCGCTATCGAGCTGTTGCTCTGGCTGCTATCCCGGCGTTACTGACCGTTGTTTTTCTTACGATGCTGCACATGCTGGAGCGCTGGTCCGATGCCGAAACTAACAGTGAAAATACCGTTCTGTTGATGACAGAAAGTATCGGGGCTTCCGCAGAGTATCCGATCATCTCGGGAAATTTCGATTTACTGACGCCCCTTATCGATGCTGCGCTTAGTACCCCGGAGGTGGCATTGGTGCGGATTAAGGATCCTGAAGGTAATGTCTTGCTTGAGCGCACAACGGCAGAATTCAGTACGATAAATGCCGGAGAACTGCGTTTCTTTCACAAGGCTCTGCAGCGTGAAGTGATGAGCTTCGACAGCTTTTCCGGAATAGCGGAAAGCGACACAGGTTTCGAGTCCAGTTACGACGTCAGCTACGAACCTCTGGCAGTGGTAGAGCTGGGCATGACCGACCGTTATGTCCGTGAACGTTCCGTGTTAATGCTGACACAGTCAGTGATTTCGGGGTTGTTTGTGGTGCTGTTGGCTGCGCTGACGGGGCGCTATATCGCTCTTATGATTGTGCGCCCACTCGAACGGGTAGCTGATTTTATGTCAGCACTGGCGGGAGGTGCCTATTGGGCGAGAACGGAGCAGACGGATGGAGCAGAAGTTGGCCGCCTTCAGGAAAGCAGTAATCGACTTGCGGAAGCGCTCGAGAAGGCCAGTTCTGATCAGCAGAAATTTACCGAGCGACTGCTTGGCGAGCAGGAGAAGGCGCGTGCAGCGAGTGAGGCAAAAAGCAAATTCCTGGCAATGATGAGTCATGAGTTGCGTACGCCGCTTAATGGCGCGATGGGCATGTTAGAGCTTCTTGACAGGGACCTGCCGGGCAGCGAATTTTACGAGCAGCGCCAACAGGCAAGTGACAGCCTGGTGCAACTTAATCAACTTCTTGATGACATTATGATTGTTGCCGATACCGGTCAACGTACGCCTGCGGCTGCTCCTGAATATTGTCTGGTTAATGATTGCCTGAGCTCTCTGTTAGGTGAACTTCGCCAGCGGGCGATGGCCAAAGGGCTGTCTTTTATTACAGATGCCGCTCCAGCCCTGCGGACGACGCCAGTATTCAGCTATCCGGGGCTGTTGCGGCAGATTGTTCGTCATCTTACCGATAATGCGCTCAAGTTCACGCCAGAAGGTATGGTATCCGTAACCCTTGGTTGTGATGATTCACATATTCAAATCCTGGTGGCTGATACAGGGATTGGTATTCCTGAACACGCCTATGACACTGTGCTTGAGCCCTTTATCCAGCTGGAGTCTGAAGCCAACCGCAAATTTGATGGCGCCGGACTTGGGCTGACTATCTCGGCAATGGTTATTCGTATGCTTGGGGGAACGCTGACGTTTTCTGCTCGGGAAGATGGCGGCACCCTGGTGTCCGTTTCGCTACCCTTTGCACCAGAGGCAGAGGAGCTGCCGGCGTATGGTGGACCAGCGCGCAGGGTATCGGATATTCGAATTCTTATTGTGGAAGACAACGAAGTGAACCTGAGGGTGGCAGAAAAGATGCTTCAACGTCTCTTACCCGACGCCTTTGTTGATGCAGTCCCTTCCGGAGAAGCCGCACTGAATTCAGTTAATGAAACCGACTACGACCTTATTCTGTTGGATTGCCAGATGCCGGGCATGGATGGCTTTGAAACCAGTGAACGCCTTCGTCAGGGCGGATTTGATAAGGCTGTTGTTGCCTGTACGGCGAACACGACGGATCAGATAGAAAGTCGCTGCCTGGCGAGCGGTATGAACGATTACATGGCTAAACCAGTATCGCTGGAAGGTTTGCGGCAGATGCTGGCGCGTTGGCTACCTACCATGCGCGCCTGATCTGAACCGTTATCAGCTGTGGTAACGAACCGCAGTTTCTACTTCGGAAGCCGAGCCCATAACCACGGAAACACGCTGGTGGATGGCATCTGGTTGAACCTGCATGATGTCTTCAAATGCCGTTGAAGCTTTACCGCCGGCCTGTTCGATCAGCATGCTCATCGGGTTACCTTCGTACATCAGGCGCAGTTTTCCTGGCTTTGATGGTTCGCGATTGTCGTATGGGTACATGAAAATCCCGCCGCGGGTAAGAATGCGGTGAATTTCGGCAACCATCGATGCGATCCAACGCATGTTGTAGCGTTTACCCAGTGGACCCTCTTCACCTTTCAGAAGATCCGCGACGTATGCTTGCATTTCTGGCAGCCAGAAGCGTTGATTCGACATGTTAATGGCGAATTCCTTGGTCTCTGATGGCACCTGAACGTTACTACGTTGCAGAACGAACTCGCCGATGCGGGGATCGAGAGTAAAGCTGTGAACGCCCTTACCCGTTGAGAAGACCAGTAGCGTTGATGGGCCGTAAAGAACGTAGCCTGCTGCAACCTGTTCTTTACCTGCTTGCAGGTAGGTTGCTTCGGCAGCAGCGTCAGCGCCCGGAGCGGCCTTAAGTACCGAGAAAATAGTGCCAACAGTTACGTTTACGTCAATGTTCGAAGAGCCATCCAGTGGGTCGAACAGAACCAGATACTCTCCATCTTCGTTGCAGGCGACCGGGTCAGGTTCTTCTTCGCTGGCCAGACCTTTTACCGCAGGCATCGCGGCGAGGCAGTCTTTAATCAGGTCATTGGAAATAACGTCGAGTTTTTTCTGACACTCGCCCTGCACGTTTTCCTGTTCGGCACTACCCAGTACGCCAGCCAGAGCTCCCATGTGCAGGCGATGAGAAATATCCTTACAGGCGACCATTAAGCCATCGATGATGCCGGCAACCTCTGAGTTCTCACAGTGGTTGTCGAGAAAAGTGCGAAGGCGTTGCATGCTGGTAACCTCTCTGTTGGGTCCGTATTAATGAGTAGAAGCTTATGTTCAAGCTGATGTGGCGCATACTACCTGAAACTGCGCGGGAATTCAGTGGCCTCGATGCAATCAGATCGACAGTCAGTGCATTGGCAGGAGTTGGGGCGTCTGGCACAGGCGTGTACACTAGAGCCTTACCTTTACCATGGGCTCGGTGAAACGATCTGAAGGACTGATGAAGCTACATATTCTTGGTATTTGCGGCACCTTTATGGGATCGCTGGCGCAGCTGGCAAAAGCCCTGGGTCATGAAGTGTCCGGCTCTGATGCCGGTGTGTATCCGCCGATGAGTGATCAGTTGGAGGCCGCGGGAATTCATCTGACTGAAGGGTTCGACCCTGCAGGAATTCCCTCAGATGTCGACCTGGTGATTGTCGGTAACGCCATGTCTCGCGGCAATCCGTCGGTAGAATACGTCCTAGATCGGGGCATACCTTACGTTTCTGGCCCCCAATGGTTAGGCGATTATGTTTTGCGCGGACGCTGGGTCGCAGCGGTGGCCGGGACGCATGGTAAGACCACCACAGCCAGTATGCTGGCATGGATTCTTGAGTATGCCGGTATGGCTCCGGGCTATCTGATTGGTGGTGTACCAGAAAACTTCACCGTGTCAGCACGCTTAGGAAACACGCCATTTTTTGTGATTGAGGCCGATGAGTACGACACAGCATTTTTTGATAAGCGTTCAAAATTTGTTCACTACCACCCGCGTACATTGATCGCGAATAATCTCGAATTCGATCACGCTGATATTTTTCCGGATCTGGCGGCCATTGAACGCCAGTTCCATCATGTTATCCGAACCGTACCATCGACAGGCCAGGTGATTCGTCAGGCCGATAATGAAGCGCTTGACCGTGTGATAGGGATGGGGTGCTGGACGCAGGTACAGAGTTTCGGCTCAGGAAATGCCGATTGGTCGTGGCGTAGCGATGCAGCCGATGGCAGCTTTTTCGCTGTTTTATTTGAAAATGAAGAGTATCCCGTGCGCTGGACACTGACAGGCCAGCACAATGTCAGTAATGCGGTGGCTGCGATGGCTGCCGCCCGTCACATGGGTGTCACTCCGGATATCGCGGCACAAGCATTGTGTGAATTCCGCTCGGTTAAACGGCGGATGGAATGCGTGAATGCCGGGGATGATATTCCTGTATTTGATGATTTCGCCCATCACCCGACAGCAATTATTACGACGCTCGAAGGTGCCGCAGCGGCGACAACAAATGGCCGCTTACTTGCGGTGCTCGAGCCGCGATCCAATACGATGAAAATGGGTTGCCATAAAGCGGAGCTGGCTGGTTCTGTGGCCAGTGCAGACGTCAGTTTCTGGTTTCAGCCAGCAGATATTCCATGGTCATTGAATGACGTGGCCGCTAACTGTTCCGGGCCGGCTTCCGTGTATACCGATACCGAAACTCTGATTGCCGCGGTGGTGGCTGAAGCACGCCCGGGTGACCGTATCGTGGTCATGTCGAACGGTGGTTTCCAGAATGTGCCCCGCCGCCTGTCGGCAGCGCTGGCCGTGAAAAATGCCGGGCAAGCAGGAGAGATACAGTGAGTGCAGAGATCAAATCCAATTCAGTAAATGCTGAACGGGTACTCATTGCGGTTACCGGGGCTTCCGGTTCTGCCTATGCCTTGCGGCTGGGACAAGCATTAATCGCAGCCGGTAAGGGCGTCGATTTTATTTTTTCGAAAGCCGCTTTGCTGGTGTTTGCCACGGAAACCGATCTGACGCTGCCGTCAAAGCCACAGGCGCAGCAGGCGACACTGGTCAACTACTTTGGCTGCAGCGAGAGTGCCGTTAAGGTATATGGCCGTGAAGACTGGATGGCCCCATGGGCATCAGGTTCTGGTCAGCCAGGCCCTGTCGTTATCTGCCCCTGTAGCACTGGCACATTGTCTGCCATAGCCACCGGGGCGAGCAATAATCTGACTGAACGGGCGGCAGATGTTGCACTGAAAGAACGTCGCAAGCTTGTTCTCGTGCCCCGTGAAACTCCATTTTCTGAGATTCATCTCAGCAATATGCTGACGCTTTCACGTATGGGAGCAGTTATACTCCCGGCCTGTCCAGGGTTCTACCACAAGCCCGAGAAAATCAGTGACCTGATTGATTTTGTGGTCGCCCGGATTCTGAATCAGTTGGGTATTGATCATACGCTCATGCCCGTCTGGGGTGAGAGTTCTTGTGATGGGAATTCCTGTGGTGATAGTTCATCGGATAAGTCGACGGAGAGTAGTAATGACTGAGCAGACACCAGAAAATTATTCAGAGCCGGACAATGCGAAATGGAGCTTTGTCGGATTTATTGTGGGCGTAATTGTTACTGTACTCGCTCTTAAATATTACGGCTACCTGATCTTTCCAACAGCAGAAGGGCGGGCGACTATTGCCGAGTTCCGACTCATGTCACTGAGTACGGAACACGATGTTAAGGTATCGGTTAAATCGTCAGGCAAAGAAGCCTTCTGTGATTCCGGATATCTGTTACTCAGACCACAGAATGGCAAGGATGTCGCGGGTATCCTTGTTGATGAAAAGAATCGCGCGATTGTATGCCGGATGAGCCCTCCGGCACCTGAGGAATAACAAAAACTATGCGGCGTACCATCTCCTTCACTCCACCTTTTGCCATCGCCTTATTGCCGTTCTGGCTGAGTATCGCAGTGTTTTTTCCTCTGCCAGTCAATGCTGCACTGAATGATCTCGATAACGACGGTATTGCTGACGCGCAGGATCCGGATCGGGATGGCGATGGTCTACCGAACTATCTGGAAGCCGCAGCGGGCTTTGATCCGGATGTGCCGGATCAGATTGACAGTGACGGTGATGGAATTCCTGACTCGATTGATGATGACATCGATAACGATGGTGTTCCGAATCAGAAAGATGCTTTCCCCAGAGATCCGAAAGACTGGCAGGACATGGACGCTGACGGTGTTGGCGACAACCGTGATGGGGATATGGACGGCGACGGCGTAGGTAACGAGTACGAAGAGAAACTCGGCTACAAGCCCGATGACCCTCGCTCCGTGCCCAAGGACCGTGACAAAGACGGCATCCCTGACCTGCTTGATCCTGACATGGATAACGATGGTGTTCCTAACGCCGAAGATGCGTTTCCCCTTGATGAAACCGAATGGTCGGATCTCGATCGCGACGGCAAGGGCGACAACAGCGATAGTGACCGCGATGGTGATGGGGTAGGTGACCGCTTTGAAGAAGAAGTTGGTACCGATCCGAACGATCGATTCTCTGCACCAAAAGATACCGATCGCGATGGCATCCCTGACGTACTCGATGATGATATCGATGGCGATGGCGTTCGCAACGATGATGACCTATATCCGGAAAATCCATCAGCCTGGGCTGATACCGACGGCGATGGTATTCCAGATAACGAGGATCCGGACGCCGACAATGACGGCATCCCTAATGTATTTGAGTTGCATCTTGGTACCGGCATTCTGGATCCGAACGATAAGCCGTCGGACATCGATGGTGATGGAATGCCCGATTATTTCGATTCGGATCTCGACGGTGATGGCGTTGATAACAGTAGTGACCTGTTTCCGAAAGATGGCAAAGAATGGGTCGACTTCGATGGCGATGGCATTGGCGATAATCAGGACCCGGACCGCGACAATGACGGTTTCCCGAACGAAGTCGAAGCGCTTGCCGGCACGAATGATCTCGATCCATTAAGCATCCCGCCGGATATGGATGGAGATGGGATTGTCGACGTTCAGGATGACGATATGGACGGCGATGGTTATCCCAATACTGAGGATGCGTTCCCTGAAGATGGCAGCGAATGGACTGACTTTGATGGTGATGGCATTGGCGATAATACCGACGAAGATCTGGATAACGACGGTATCAATAACGAATTTGAACTGACATTAAGTTTTGATCCATATGACGCCAGCAGTGTGCCTGCCGACCTAGACCGCGACGGTATTCCTGATGAACTGGATACCGATATGGATGGCGATACCATAGGAAACGAGATGGATCTGTTCCCGCGCGATCCATCCGAGTGGTTTGATATCGATGGCGATGGTATTGGTGATAACAGCGATACGGATCGTGATGGTGATGGTATCAGTAATACCTACGAAGAACAGTCGGGAACTGATGCGTCAGATCCGGCTTCCGTACCTAAGGATATGGATGGCGATGCGATCCCGGATGGTCTTGATCCGGATACTGATGGCGACGCGTACCTGAATGATGAAGATGCCTTTCCGCTGAATCCCCTCGAATGGGCGGATATGGATGGCGACGGTACTGGTGATAACAGCGACCTGGACATCGACGGCGACGGGATCAGCAATGAATACGAATTACGTCTGAGTACAGATCCACGGGATCCATTGAGTGTACCGCCAGACCTGGATGGCGATGGTATCCCGGATGCACTCGACGATGACATCGATGGCGATGAAGTCCCTAATGCGAAAGATCGCTTCCCACGTGACCGCAGTGAGTGGGCGGATACCGATAATGATGGCACTGGTGATAACTCTGATAGCGATATCGACAACGATGGCATCATCAACGGCTATGAGCTGGCACTGGCGTTTGATCCGTACGACCCCGAGAGTGTACCGTCAGATCAGGATGGCGATGGTATTCCGGATGATCTGGATGAAGACCGTGATAATGATGGTCACATCAATAAGCTGGATCTGTTTCCGGATGATGCGACCGAGTGGGCGGATTTTGATGGAGACCGGATCGGAGATAACAAAGATACCGATGTCGACGGTGACGGTTTCAGTAACGACACTGAGTTGAATGACGGCACTGATCCTTGGGATAAATCTGATTACCCAGACTACACGGCTCCGGTGATTGGCGATTTTGAGTGGGTTTCTGCCAGCCAGTCGGTCTCCGGCATGGCGTATGACGATGGCCGCGGCATTGTATCGGTGCGTCTTGAAAGTCCATCAGGTGAAATTTGCCAAGGCTATATCCCGTATCCGGGGCACTTTATGGTGCCGTGTCCGGGATTTGCTGGAAGCAAGCGTTGGACGTTAATTGTGGAAGATAAAATGGGTAACCGCAGCGACCGCACTATTGATCTGCAGTAGAGCGATATCTGACGGCTGAAATATACATTTCAACAGAGACTTTTTCGCGTGGGCCAGATGACCGTCTATACTCATTGTGTATGCGGTGGTTGAAGCCGATAACTTTAAGGTGTCGCCTGGAATGTCCCTGAATTGTGTCTTCTGTAAAAAGCCTGTGTTTGGTACAAGTGGTGTCACGGTTCCTGGGGAAGGGCCAGCACACCAGACCTGCTATCAGGCGAACGCTGCCTTAGCGCGCACTTTTCAGAGCCTCGACATCAGTAAACTCTCAGATGATGAGTTGATGGACCTCAAAGACCTGGTGCTGGCCGAATTCAATGACAGAGATCGGAAAGAGCGGGGCTCTACGGATGATGATATTGAGTTGTTTTAGCCTGCAGGGCGAGGGTTCGGGTAAAGCGCGACGCCTGTAAATGAAACGACATCGAATACGTCATACAGAGAAAGAGTTACGGGTTGATCTGGTATACTGATCAACCCGTTTTTTGTTGGTGCCGAGACATGTTAATTGAAACTACTTCAGACCTTATCCGCAGTTACTCGGCAGTAACACTCGCTGATGGCCGGGAGGCCTGCGAAGCGGTGCTGATCAATGACAATGCGCTGGTGATCTCAGCGGATAGCATCGCACTTTTCCGCCGTGCGGGGGATTGTACGAGTGAACTGTCAGGGGGCTTTATGCGTTCATTCGATTTTTCGCTGAACGTGCAGCTCGACTCTCCTTTTATTCTTGATCACCGTGCTGGTTACGTGGGACTCAGTACAGGTGCGGTGTTGCTGATAGGCCTGAATGATGTGCGCATGTACCCGGGCAAAGCGGATGCATTACGTAATCAAAACTGCATAGGCGAACTATCTTTGGCTCAGGATTGATTCGGTCGCTCTGGCGACCTTTCGCGTGCTATTCTCGTAACCAATCATCAACCGGATCTGTGCAGGAATCAGGCTTTGGCAATCAGTAGTTTTCATACCCATGTTATCGGTGCTGACCGTCCGGTTGGCCGCTATCTGACAAGACTCCTGGCAGAGCAGAACCTGATTTACCGAGGAGTTGCCATCGACAGCTCGGAGCGCGCGATGATGCAGTCGAGTGCTCGCCCGGTGTATGTAGTGACGCCCGCGCTTAATACTCCAGCAGATATTGGTTCTGCCCTGGGCTGGATTGAGAGGGCCAGGGAGGAAGATGCGCTCCTCGTACTGGTGTCGACGCTACACTGTTACCGACCTTCAGCCGGTGCTGTTGCAGAGGACATGACTCCGGACAACGATACTGAACTGAGCGAAGCGTTCGGTATTCTGGAAGAAGCGGCGGCGCGCCATCCGCAGCATATTATTCTGCGAGTGGGGCAGCTGATGACCCTGGAAGGGGATGACTTTGCCAGCCGCGTACTGAACCACATCCGTACTGAGCCGTTACTTGCTCTGGATATGCAGAAACAGTTTGAACCGACGCCGGTGGATGATCTGGCATCAGTTATTGTCGCCGTTCTGCGCCAGGTACATCTCAGTGATAACCTGTGGGGAACCTATCATTTTTCAGGTGTGGAAGCCGTGTCCTCTTATGGCTTCGCTGAAGCGCTTCTTTCAGAAGCTCGCCAGTTTGAAGATCTCTCTGGCGCGGAACTGACTACTCAGGAAGGCGGCATGATGCCTGAAATCTGGTCGCCGGTTGCCGAACATACCCGCCTGTTTTATACGTTTGGAATCAAAACCAAACCCTGGAGACAGGGGCTGTCACGCATGGTGAAACACTATTACCAGACGAAGAGAGCGGTCGTAG
>JAYNJA010000010.1:17986-18417 GCA_038109705.1 Thalassolituus sp.
GTAGAAAGCTGATAAAATTCAGCCTGCGGATACCGGGTACCGGGCCACTGGAATCAGCTGCCAGTATTGAAAGTTGCAGATTTCTGATACAGATCCATGAGTTTGTCTGTAATCAGGCTGCGGATGCTTTCTCTTTCAAGAGCTGACAGTCCAGACAGCTCCTGCAAGCGTAAACGGTGCAGGTGCAGGCATGGCAGTTTATCATTGAACTCACGCAGATCGCCCTTCATCAGAACGGGCAGAAATGGGTCGTCACTGTTCGTGCGGCGCAGAATCTGGCGCATACCTTCCTGAAATGGAATTGGCACCGAGCGTACTTTCTTATCTTTGTGTGAAATCACCAGATACAGCCCTTGTTTACCAATCAGGTTGCCGGGAATCACGTGCAGGCCAGTGGCACTTACTGCATCAGGATTCAGGTGGCTGAAGGT
>JAYNJA010000010.1:18427-26440 GCA_038109705.1 Thalassolituus sp.
CCATCTGACGGTGCGCTTCTTCCGGGAAGAAAATGCTGTAATTGGTATATAGCTGGCGGACGGAGGAAGAGAACACGCAGAAACGGTTTTCAAATTGTTTCACGAAGCTCATAGCGCGTTTGTGCTGGTTAATCTTTTCAAGATCCCAGACAAGATCGCTGTTCTGCTGTTGCGCTGTGTTCATCGAATTCTCCTGTGTCTTTCAGCTCGAAGCAGAGCTTCGTGTTATTGACCGGATTATCGTTAGTGGAGTTCCGGTTGGCCAGAGCGGTTTGCAAGATTATGACAAAACGATCTTTCTGCGTTAGTCCTGATCTGCCAGTCGACCCCACTGGTGCCGATTAGGGCTGACGTATCTGACGATACATACTGCCATAGGGCAACGAACAAAGTATGGCAGTGGAAATACGAAAAAAGTGTGATTGAGCTAACGCTTTCGCTTACACCAATGTAAATACCCGGTCAGCCTGGCCTGAGATGATAATGATGAGGCGCGCAATGATCAGCCATGGATCATCGCCGCTGCCTTTTGCCGCCAGATCGGCTTCTTCGGCGGTACGCAGAGCCAGGTGTAGGTCTTTAACAGACAGGCGTTGCAGTGCCGCCTTGTATGGGGCCTGCTGTTTGGGCCAGATGCCATTCTGTTTAAAGCCTTCAGCCAACTGTTGTGCGCCCTGACAGTTTTTCAGAGCAATGAGCTGGCGGATTTTGCGCGTCAGCGCCCCGAGAATCATGATGGGTTCATTGCCCTCTGACTTCAGGTGGCTCAGCATACGATTGGCTTCACCCAGATGCCCAGTGAGACAGGTATCAGCAAGACCAAATGAGTCAAAACGTGAACTGTCTCCTGTTGCTTCTTTGATGATCTCTTCCGTGATCTCCCTGACACCGAGCATGCGCAGCTTTTCGATTTCCTGCACCGCAGCAAGAAGGTTGCCCTCGGTCTGGTGGGCGAGAGCTGAGACTGCAGCGGGCTCAGCCTGAAGCCCTGCAATCTGCAGGCGGCGCTTGAGCCAGCCGGGATACTGGTTTCGCTCTATCGGCCAGACGGGTAAGACAACACCGTGCTTTTCTACGGCCTTATACCAGTTGGTTTTCTGAGTTTTCGCATCAAGCCGTGGACATATGATCAGCAGAATATTATCGGGTGATGGTATTTCTGCGAGCTGCTGAATGGCGCTGCCTTTATCGGATGGCTTGCCATTGGGAATGCGCAGCTCGAGCAGACGTCTGGTAGAGAAAAGCGACATCGCTGAAGCTTCTTCCAGTAGGTGACGCCATTCGAAACCGGCTTCAGCATGAAACAGTTCGCGCTCGTCGATGCCCTGCTGACGCACTGCCTGGCGAATTTCGTCGCACGCTTCCATGACCAGAAGTGGTTCATCACCAGACACCAGATAACAGGGAGCCAACCCCTTACTGAGATGCTGGGATAACTGGTCCTGGCGCAGCTTCACTTATTGGTTTCCTGCTGCTTGGGATGATTCCAGACGCTGTAGTCGACGCATCAGGCGCGTGATGACTTCGGTACGTAACGTATTGCGAAGCTCAGCCTCTTCCTGCTGAGTCGCAACGACGTTATTTACGTCATTGCTCAGCGTTCGCCGGGCCTGAGTTTCTAAAGGAATTAATTCTTGGTCTCGAGAGATCAGTACCGCCAGACGGGTATTGAACTCATATTCGGCTACCTGTCCCAGGCTGTTAACTGACAAAGTACGACGTTCGGTATCGAATTCTGTGATGGTCAGTGTAGCTGGCGCATCTTCAGGCCGGGATGTGATCAGTACATTGTTGAACTCAAGCTGAGCAATTAACGCGTGACGGATCTCAGCCTGACCACCGCTCACAAACAGAATGCGATAGCCTTCCGGCACTGGCGTCACACCACGCAGATGCCAGCCGCAGCTGGCGATCATACTTAGCGTTAAAGCGATAATCAGGTGGCGCATAATGGGTCCGTTATTCCTTAAGGCTCGTCTTTATGGCTTGCCAAGGTGTTTCGGGAGCGTCGCCGAGGCAGGCAGCTCCAAATCAATTCGCAACGATGTTGACGAGCTTTCCAGGCACGACGATGACCTTACGTACTGTCTTGCCATCGATCTGGGCTTTCACGCTGTCGTCCGCCATAGCCATAGCCTCTAACTCGTCTTTGCTGGCGGTTGCAGGCGCTTCCAGCTTGGCGCGGACTTTACCGTTGACCTGAACGACGAGCAGAATGCTGTCTTTTTCCAGCGCTTTTTCGTCGACCGCGGGCCACGGTGCATCCAGCACCAGACCGTTATTGCCGAAGGCTTCCCACAGAGACTGTGCGATGTGTGGGGCAATCGGTGACAGCATCCGGATAACGGCATCGAGACCTTCAGCTACAACTGCGCGCGCGCCAGCGTTGGCCAGATCCATTTTCTGCAGTGTGTTGATCAGTTCCATCACCGCCGCGATGCCGGTGTTGAAGTTGTAACGGCGACCGACGTCATCACTCACTTTCTGAATGGTTTCGTGTACTTTACGACGTGCGTCTTTTTCGTCTTTGCTCAGATCAGAACCATCACCACGGTCAGCCTGTTGCAGAAGTTCGTAGCTTAAGCGCCATACGCGCTGCAGGAAGCGCTGGGCCCCCTGAACGCCGGAGTCAGACCACTCGAGTGTTTGTTCTGGCGGCGCAGCGAACATGGTGTATAGACGCACGGTGTCGGCACCGTACTGCTTGATCGCATCCTGTGGATCAACACCGTTGTTCTTGGATTTGGACATTTTGCTCATGCCCGCTGCTTTCAGTTCAAGGCCGTCTTCGGTGCGCTTGGCGCCGATAACTCGGCCTTTCTCGTCACGTTCAACCGTTACATCGAGTGGGTTAACCCATTCTTTGGCGCCGTTTTCTGTGGTGTAGGAGAAGGCTTCGGCCAGTACCATGCCTTGGGTGAGCAGGTTCTTGAACGGTTCGTCGCAGTTCACCAGGCCGGCATCACGCAGCAGCTTGTGGAAGAAGCGGGCGTAGAGCAGGTGCAGAATCGCGTGTTCGATACCACCAATATACTGGTCGACTGGTAGCCAGTAGTTGGCTTCTTTCGGGTCCAGCATCTGGGTGTCGTCCTGCGGCGAGCAGTAACGTGCGTAGTACCAGGATGATTCCATGAAAGTATCGAAGGTGTCGGTTTCGCGGAACGCTGGCTGGCCGTTGAGTTCGATGTTCTCGAATTCAGGATTGTTCTTGATCGGCGAGTTCACGCCGTCCATCACCACGTCGGTCGGCAGAATCACCGGCTGATGGCTTTCAGGTGCAGCAATAGTGTCGCCGTCCTGAGTGCGGATCACCGGAATCGGCGCGCCCCAGTAACGCTGACGGCTTACACCCCAGTCACGCAGACGGTAGTTAACTTTGATGTCGCCTTTGCCTTCGCTTTTGAGTTTCTCTGCAATGGCATCGAATGCGGCGTCAAAGCCAAGACCGTCGAATTCGCCTGAATTAATCAGGGTGCCTTTTTCGGTGAACGCTTCTTTGCTCAGATCAATTTCTTCACCGTTAGCAGGTGTAATGACCTGCTGGATCTCAATTCCGTACTTAGTCGCAAACTCCCAGTCGCGCTGGTCGTGGGCTGGTACTGCCATGACGGCACCGGTACCGAACTCCATCAGTACGAAGTTAGCGACCCAGACAGGCACTTCTTTGCCGGAGATCGGGTGGACGGCAGTGAAGCCTGTTGCCATGCCTTTTTTCTCGGCGGTGGCCATATCGGCTTCAGCGGTGCCTGACTTGCTGCATTCTTCGATAAAGGCGGCCAGGTCGGCGTTGTTGGCAGCGGCTTCTTTCGCCAGAGGGTGACCAGCGGCGACGGCAACGTAGCTCACGCCCATCAGGGTATCAGGACGGGTGGTATAGATCTCAAGATTGTCTGCTCGATCTTTAAGACCAAATGTCATCTGGATGCCACGGGATTTACCGATCCAGTTGCGTTGCATGGCCTTCACCTGATCCGGCCAGCCATCCAGCTGGTCGAGATCGTTCAGCAGTTCTTCGGCATAGTCAGTAATGCGGATAAACCACTGAGGAATTTCTTTGCGCTCAACTTCTGAGTCACAACGCCAGCAGCAGCCATCAATCACCTGCTCGTTAGCGAGTACGGTCTGGTCGTTCGGGCACCAGTTCACCGCAGACACTTTTTTGTAGGCCAGGCCTTTGTCGATCAGGGTCGTAAAGAACCACTGTTCCCAGCGATAGTATTCCGGATCACAGGTGGCCAGTTCACGATCCCAGTCGTAACCAAAGCCCAGAGACTTCAGCTGGCCTTTCATATATGCGATGTTTTCTTTGGTCCACTTAGCCGGAGCGACCTGATGCTTAATAGCGGCGTTTTCAGCCGGCAGGCAAAACGCATCCCACCCCATCGGTTGCATCACATTTTTACCCTGCATGCGCTGGTAGCGCGAGATCACATCACCGATGGTGTAGTTTCGCACATGACCCATGTGTAGACGGCCGCTCGGGTATGGGAACATTGAGAGGCAGTAGAACTTCTCTTTGTTGCTGTCGACGACGGCTTTAAATACCTGATTTTCTTCCCACTGAGTCTGAACGGCAGTTTCAATGGTTTGCGGCTGATATGTATCTTGCATGGTCATGAGCTGTACTGGGCCTGTGCTGTACTGGGCCTTCTGACCGAGCATTCTCATTTTGAGATGTGACGGACAAAGGCATGGATTCGCAATTTAAGATTCGCAATTTAATAGGGGCAGCAGTTTACCTGAATGGTGAGGTGCAGCCTAGTAAAGCAGGGTCCTGATCAAGCTACAGTTAACTGGCTGAGAGTTGATGATCGAGTACTGCTTTTAAAATCTGAATGATAAGTTGTCGTATTTGCATTTGTGGCAGCTAAAGGCTACCCTGCGGGTCGTTTTGTTAATACGAATAGTTTTGATTAAGAGGAAGTTATGAAGAAGTTAGCCGCGATCGCACTCGCAACTGGCACACTGTCTACTCCTGTGTTGGCAGCCGATGCTGCTACTCAGGCCCAGATTGATGAACTTCGTATGCAGGTTAATGCATTGGCCGACGCACTCGACCAGCAGGCTTCTGCTAGTGCAGGTAACGGCGTATACCTCGGTGGTTACGGCGAAATGCACCTGAACCTGAATCAGGGCAGCGATAATGAAATCGACTTTCACCGTTACGTTCTGTTTGTTGGTAAAGAATTCAACGACAAGGTTCGTTTCTTCTCTGAGCTGGAGCTGGAGCACAGTCTGGCGGGCGACGGTAAGCCGGGCGAAGTCGAGCTTGAGCAGGCGTATGTCGAAGTCGATGTTGCAGATAACACTCAGGTGAAAACCGGTCTGTTCCTGCTGCCTGTTGGTATTCTTAACGAAACTCACGAGCCAGAAACCTTTTACGGTGTTGAGCGTAACAACGTAGAAAAACGCATTATTCCTACTACCTGGTGGGAAGGTGGTGTGATGGTTTCAGGCAAGATTACCGATGGCCTGAGCTATGACGTAGCGATGCATTCTGGTCTGAGCAACGATGCAGCGGTAATCCGCAGTGGTCGCCAGAAAGTAGCGGAAGCCCCGGCAAACAAAGCCGCCTATACCGCTCGCGTGAAATACACTGCGGTACCGGGCCTTGAGCTGGCAGTAACCGCTCAGTATCAGGATGACATTCTGCAGGGTGCCGGTGATGATGAAATCGGTGCGGGCCTGATCGAAGCGCATGCGGTATACCAGAAAGATGCCTTCGCCGTCCGTGCTCTTTATGCCCAGTGGAATATCGACTCTGATGTTGAGTCTGCAGAGGCTGAAAACATTGGCGCTGCGAAGCAGAACGGTTACTACATTGAGCCTTCTTACCGTATTAACAAGCAGGTTGGTGTTTTTTACCGTAACAGCATGTGGGACACCGCAGCGGGTGACAGTGCCGACTCAGAAAAAACTCAGAATGACATCGGTGTGAACTACTGGCTGGCTGATACTGCTGTTCTTAAGGCTGATTATTTCCGTCAGGAGACCGCAGGTGAATTCAGTGGTGCAGGTTACAACCTGGGCGTAGGTTTCAGCTTCTGATGAATGTTCGTGAGATTTTATCCTGTGGGCTGATAGTACTGAGTCTGTCTGGAGCGTTAAGTGTCCAGGCTGGGGCTGCTACCTATTACTCTGTGGATGAAATCTCTACGGCTATCTTCGGCACGGCGGATGTTCAGAACACAGCCGTGTGGTTGAACGCAGACAGAAAAGCAGAGTCTGCTGACTTGTTCGGCAGCGCTTTTACTCAGGCGCGTTTCCGTTATCAATATGTAGACGGTACCCGCCTGTGGTTACTCAATGAAATTGGCAAGGACAAGCCGATCAGTTACGCCGTTGCGACGAAAGGTGGCAAAATCTTGCGTATCGAAGTGATGGTTTTCCGTGAAGCCCGCGGTGATGAAATCCGCCTGCCGCAATATACCGCGCAGTTTCAGAATATCTCTCTGACTGAAAGCGGTGATTTATCCGAGCATATCGACGGTATCTCCGGTGCGACCTACTCAGTGCGCAGTATGAAGAAAGTCGCTAAAATGGCCCTTTTACTGGATCGTTGGGCTAGCGAAGATCATGCAGGTACACCGTAAGCGGCAATTCCGTTTTTTCCTCCATCGCTGGCACCGTCGTATCGGTGTTGTATCTGCTCTGTTAGTTATGCTTCTGGCGGTCTCAGGTGTGGCGCTCAATCACACTGGGAGTCTGCGCCTCGATCAGTATTTTCCTCAGACTTCTCTGTTATTGTGGCCGTACGATTCTGTAATGACACCGGTTCAAGGCTTTGAATCGGTGCACGGCACACTCGTCAACCGTCAAGGATGGCTGGTTTATGGTGATGAGCAACTTGCATCGTGCAATCAGTTGCTCAGCGCGGTCGAAAATGCAGATTTTATTCTGGTTGCTTGTGATCAGAACTGGCATTTATTCACTACACAGTTGCAGTTAATTGAATCCTTTAACCCAGAGTTGGTCGGCTTGAGTTCGAGTGTCGCTCAGGGGAGTTCCTCCGGAACAGAGTTGGGCGTCGCCGGCGACACGCTAGTAGTAAAAGATGGCGGCTTCTGGCGGGTATTTAATCCAGATTATTTAGTTCTCGGTAATGACGCTCCGGAACCAGTTAAGGCCAGTGAGCTAGCCCAGTTTCCTGCGGTTAATTCGAGCATCAGTCTGCAACGGATTGTTCTTGATATTCACAGTGGCCGTTGGTTCGGGAGCTGGGGTATATGGATGATGGATTTGGCCGCCGTAGTACTTATTTTACTCTCGATAAGTGGCTTGTGGCTGTGGTGGTCGCGCGGTCGTAACAGATGGTAACAGGACAGAATTTGCTCCTTTTGGGCTGATCTGGTTTGATTAGGCCTTATTCAAATTAAAGACATCCAGATGGACATGGGCTCCGATAACAACCAGAGCGAGTTACAGGGTAAAACGCCAGTCAATGGTCTTAGCACCGTTGTGCATTACAAAACGCAATTGCCTCAATTGCCGGTCGGCCATACTGATCGCTCTGATATTTTAATGAGCCGTCTGGCTGATTCGTCTTCAGTAATAATGCTAGCGCCTGCGGGTTACGGAAAAACTTCCGTCATTGCTGCTGCCCTTCCTTTGTTGTCCATTGATAACGACATTATTTATTACCAGTGTGATCGCTTTGATGCATCGCCAGGGTTATTTATATCAGCCTGCGAAAAGCAGTTGGGCTTGCGCCATATCTCTGAAGAAACACCCGAGTTAGAGGCTGTTGTATTTCTGCTTGAAGAAATACGGCGTATTGCTCGACCTGTGACGATAGTCATTGATGATATCTGCAAGCTGAATTACGGCACGAGTCAGGAGTTAGTACATATCCTGTTGCGCTACCGACCAGACAATCTGAAGTTGGTCTTCAGCGGCCGCTATTTACCTTTCAGTAGCGGGCGCCTGCAGCTGAATACATCAATCTGCTGGTTGTCAGAGCAGGATCTGGCATTTTCTACCGATGCGTTTGACTCACTTCTCAGTACTCAGAAC
>JAYNJA010000010.1:26450-31740 GCA_038109705.1 Thalassolituus sp.
TAGCGCCGTACTGGTGTATCAGTATCAGGGGTGGCCGGCGGGACTGGCGCTGTGGCTGATGGCCTGGCGTTCTGCAGGAATGCCTGACCGCTGGAGTTCGAATCTTGGGCTGGCTCAGCTCACTGATTATCTTGAAGGAGAAGTTACCAGTGGCGTCAGTAGCGAGTTGCGTGATGCTGTGTGTGCTGCTTCGGCTCTGGGGACTTTTAACGTTCGTTTGCTGCAGGAATGTGGTGAGGTAGCAGATGCTCATACCTCTATCCGACACATGCTACACCGTGGTTTGTATCTGCGCGAAGTTGTGGGTCGGCCGGAATGGTATCGCATAGATCCCTTGATAGGACGATCGCTGGCACGTCTGATTCCTCTGGCAGAGCGGGAACTGATGCATCAGAAAGCGTATCAGTGGTTCCGTGATCGTAATGACCCTATTGCTGCTATGTATCACGTTACGCAAAGTGGAGAGCAATACAGTCCTGAATGGTTGGCGGGTGAATCTGAAACCATTCTTGCGGAGCTGGATACTCAGGGGCTCACCACCTGGTTTGATCAGTTAAATGAAGATCAGCTTCATGCCTCTCCGGCACTGATGAAAATTGCCTGTTGGACTCACCTGCTGACCTATCGACTGGAGCCGGCGCAGCTACTGCTTGATCGTTTAATCGCCGGGCAGCGCCTGGCAGAACCTGAACTGTATGCTCTACAGGGCTATATGGCGGGTCTTCGTGGGGAGCTGACCCGTGCTGAACGTTTTTGCCGGCAGGCAATCGAGGAGTTATCAACAGATCGGGTCGCGGTTCGTTTTCTTGTCACCTGTATGCTTGCTTCCGTTGCTGTTGCCCACCGAGATCCAGATGGTTCCCGTGTCTGGAACCGGCTGGCACTGGATATTGCACGGAAGGCAGGAAAGCCCGCTTTAGAAGCGATGGCACATCTGGATCATGCCCGTATTGAGTTTAATCGTGGCAATGTCAGCCGTTGCCTGCAGGTGCTGAACTACGGCTGTGATGTACTCGATGCCAGCCAGCGTGGTGACACGAGTATGGCTTATGCGCGTTTACAGATTCTGCGTGCGACCGTTGGTTGGATTACTGGCGTGTCCGAAGAGAAGACGGATTGCGCCATATCAAAAGCACTGATTTTGTGTGAAGAACGCTCCGATCCGGCCACAACCTACGGTTATGCAATTCGTGCGCTTAATCTGATGGGCGAGGGCCAGTATAGCAGGGCGCTGTCGGTACTGGATGATGGTGAGCGCAGGTTGCAGGAAAGCCGTGTCGATTTTGTGGCGTACGCCTGGTTACATACCGTGCGCTCAAACATCTGGATTTCGCAGAAGAAGTACCGACGCGCTTACGATTGCATTGAAGCGCTACTTGATGGCGCAGATACGGCGGGTGTAGCGCGCTGTGAATACAGTGCGTTATTGCCGGGATTCAGTACCCTGACATTATCGCGACTGCATCTGATGAGTGGCCAGATCGATGAATGTCTGGCGCTGACCGCAAGATGGCTGAAGAATACGCCGAACGGACTTATGTCGGTATTTATCCGTTTGATCCGGGCTGGAGCGTTTGCCGTGTCGTCGCAGACACCTGAAAGTCTACGCCAGATCGAACTGGTGAAAGGGGCCTTCAAAGCACGTGGAGTGAACAGCCAGTTACATAGTTGGCTGCCAGACATTCTGCCTTTGCAGTCAGTCCCGGATGCACCGGCGATCCATGACCTGGCAACAGCGTTGAGTGATCGTGAGAAGGATGTATTGAAACTGATGGCACAAGGACTTTCGAATCAGGAAATCGCTGAAAATCTCTTTATTTCACTTCATACCGTCAAGACCCATGCCCGCAAAGTGAATGTTAAGCTTGGTACACGAAGTCGAACACAAGCGATACACAGAGCCAAAGAATTAATGATTATCTGATTAATCTGGCCTGTTTGTATGCACTTCGTAACAGGCATTGGTAAAAATACGCAACCTGAACTAGACCTATAACAGAGTGTTTAGTCAGAAGCTGATATGCGATGAGTTACAAGGTAATTGTTGTCGGTTGCAGTGAACCCGAAGCGTTAATACACCAGCTGGGAAATCAGTTTGATGTATCAGTGGTAGCTGATGCTACTGAGGCAATGGGTCTACCCGACGTGATGGATTTCAAACTGGTGCTGGTGTCGGATTTGGGTATTTCGACCCAGCAGGCGCTTGCCCGGGTGGGTGACTTTAAAGAAGTTCCTGTCCTGTCAGAAATCCCTCTGATTGTTCTTGCTGAGCACGAACACAGTCTGGATATCCGTATGGCCTTTTACGACGCCGGTTGTGAGGACTACATCCAGCACGATTCCGATTCAGAGCTGCAGATGCGCCTGATGCGGGTGATCTTTAACCGTATAGCGAATCAGCAACTGCAGCAGCAGCTGGAAAAAGCCAACGAAATGGCATTTATCGCCATGTCGGATACCTCCGATCTCGGCGTTAATATTCAGTTCCTCCTCGATATCAATCATTGTGAAAATCTGGATCAGGCAGGTATGCGCCTGTTTCAGGCCCTCAAAAGCTATAACATCAATTGCTCACTGCAGATTCGCAGTCGTTACGGTATTAAGAATATGGAAGCGAACGGCATGGCGAAGGATCTCGAATCCACGCTCATGCAGGAGTGCAAAGACCGCGGACGCTACGTCGATTTCGGGCATCGCTCGATAATGAACTATGGTTGCGTGTCTCTGCTGGTGCGCAATATGCCCGTAGATGACGACAAGAAATACGGTGCCATCAAAGATAATGTTTTCTCACTACTTCAGGGCCTGGATGCCCGTGTGCGGGCGCTGGATAACGCTGAGTCTCTTAAGCTTGAGAGTACCTTGGTAGTGCGTCTGGCTGCGCAGATGAGCGAGCTGATGGAGAATGTCGATCAGAGCTATCACGATGTCATGGTACGTATTGCTGATGCTGTTGAAGATATCGCCGATGGTGTCGATCGGGAAATACAGTTTCTTGGTATGGATGAGCAGCAGGAACGTACTATTCAGAAACTGATGGAAGATGGCATCCTCCAGACAAATCGTATCTTCAATGAAGGTCTCAAGGTCGACAAAAATCTCAGTAGTTATCTTGAGCTGGTTGCAAAGGTCTTCTCTGCGGAGCGAGTCTCTGCAGAAGAGCTTCAGGTGCTGATTGATCAGTTACCCGCTGTTGGCACCGTAGCTTGAGTACATGCTTCTACCTGAGTGTAGGAATGACTGCTTGAATTTTAGCTAACCCGGGATGACAGCGGGTGCAGGCAAAAGTGAGCTCTCAGTGACGCTTCAGGTCATCCAGCTCACCTGACATCAGTTCTTCTTCCAGTGGCTTGCCGGGAATCGCGTGGCCGCCACTAGCCCACTCTCCAAGGTCTATCAGTTTGCAGCGCTCGCTGCAGAAAGGACGGTACTTGCTTTCAGGGCTCCATTTTACGGATTTATCGCAGGTTGGGCACTTAACTTCCACGGGGACCTCACTTGTCAGCCAGCAAGAGATACTTCTCATGCAGTGGCTGTAATTGTTGGTACAGATTTTCCAGCGTTCCGGAATTATCCACAACATCATCAGCCTTGTCACAACGGTGTTCTCGCGGCATCTGAGCAGCAATAATGCGCCGGATCTGCTCTTCATCGTTGTTATCCCGACTGGACGCTCGCTCAACCTGTGTTTCAACAGGAACATCTATGACCAGAGTATGCTGAACCAGAGCACTCTGACCGCTTTCAAAAAGAAGGGGGGAGGCAAGGATTGCGTATGCAGATTCTGCGGCCTTCAGCTGCCTGATCAGGCTGTCACGAATACATGGATGCGTGACCGACTCCAGCCATTTACGCTCATCAGGTTCTGCAAATACCTTCTGTCGCAGCCAGACCCGGTTTAATGTTTCATCTTCAAGTAATGCATCGTTGCCATAACGATCTTTGATAGCTAGCCAGGCGCTTTCGCCGGGCTCTACGACCTCCCGGGCAACAATGTCTGCATCGACGACTGTTATACCGAGAGTTTCGAAGTAACTGCTGGCAGCAGATTTACCACTGCCGATGCCGCCTGTAAGGCCAATAATGAACATAAATCAGAACGTCGATCAGATTACAGAGAAGTACCAGCGTGTGATCTCGTCGCCCCAGAGTGCCGCGACCCAACCTGCCGTCGCCAGATAAGGGCCGAACGGAATCGGAACCTGACGATCCCGGCCAAGAATCACCACGCCAGCGATGCCGACAATTGCACCCACCACGCTGGAAAGAATAACGATGGTCAGTAACGACTGGATGCCAAGCCAGGCGCCCAGGGCCGCGAGCAGTTTGAAATCGCCATAGCCCATGCCGTCTTTGCCGGTAAACAGCTTAAATATCCAGAAAAAGCCCCAGAGCACGCCATAACCCAGTGCCGCACCAAATACCGCAGACTGAAGATCAGTAAACATCCCCTGACTGTTAACCAGCAGGCCAAGCCACATCAGACCCAGAGTCATCGGGTCTGGCAGGATTTTATGATCAATGTCGATCACCGACATAGCGATTAGCAGCCAGGTAAACACCAGCATAGCCGCAAGCTCGGGCCCCCAACTGAACTTCATCAGTAACACGGCACTGAAAGCCGCTGTGGCCAGCTCAACAACAGGGTACCGCAGGCTGATCTTTGTTTTACAGGAAGAGCATTTTCCTTTTAACAGCAGGTAGCTGATTACCGGGATATTCATCCAGGGTTTCACTGCGGCACCGCAGGACGGGCAGTGTGAATGAGGGGTAATCAGATTATATGGTTTACTCAAGTCTTTAATGGCTGGGTGGTCAGGGAGGGACTCATCCATCCCCTGACACTCCTCCTTCCATTCGCGGAACATCATAATCGGCAGGCGTAGGATCACTACGTTGAGGAAGCTGCCGATCAGTAAACCTAAGACAGAAACTACTATCCAGAGTAGCGTAGAGTTGTGTTGTAGGGCTTCGAATAACTGCGTCATCGAATCGCATCGCCCATTTCGAACATAGGCAGATACATCGCAACGCCAAGGAAAACCATAATCGCAGGCTCAATCATTGCGGTCAGGTTCTCCACGGCATTATCTACTTCTTCTTCATAGTATTCAGCCGCTTTACCCAACATGTCGTCAAGGGCACCTGATTCTTCGCCGATACTGGTCATCTGAACAACCATGTTCGGGAATATTTTGCTTGAGCGCATGGCGAGATGCATCTGTTGACATGAAGCTACTTCATCCCGAATGTTTAGCACAGCTTTTCTGTAGACTGAGTTGCCTACCGC
>JAYNJA010000011.1:0-13648 GCA_038109705.1 Thalassolituus sp.
GGTTATTAACGAGGTCACCAGTGTTAAACCAGCAGTCGACTTTGCCGAAGACGTTACGCAGCAGTTTACTGTTACTGGCTTCTTCGTCGGTGTAGCCTTCGAACGGCTGTTTGTCATTTACCTCGGTGATCAGCAGACCACTGCCTCCAGCTTTGACCGGAATCATAAAGCCATTGGCATCACGTACTGGTTCGTCTTCTTCGATATCGTATTCAACAATGTTGTACGACAGCGGGCAGAAACCGGCCGTTTTATCGAGGTTGAAGGCGTTGGTGAATACGAGGTTACACTCGGAGGCACCGTAGGATTCGTTGATATGGTCGATACCAAACCGGTTCTTAAACTCCATCCAGATATCAGGGCGCAGACCGTTACCGACACACACACGAACGTTGTG
Source organism: Thalassolituus sp. (assembly GCA_038109705.1). GTDB lineage: Bacteria > Pseudomonadota > Gammaproteobacteria > Pseudomonadales > Oceanobacteraceae > Thalassolituus. Next base: position 398 of record JAYNJA010000011.1, read on the forward strand.
CTGGTTATCGGATGCTTTTTCTGGGGCGTTCAGCAGGTAACGGCACAGCTCACCGATGTAGCAGAAGCCGGTAGCATTGTGGTGGCGGATATCGTCCCAGAAGCGTGATACTGAGAACTTACGGGCAATCGCCATACAAGCGCCGGAACCCAGTACCGCAGCCATTGATACGGTGAGTGCGTTGTTGTGATACAGCGGCAAAGATACATACAGAATATCTTTGCTGCTCATGTTCATGGATGCCAGGCCCATACCCGCGAGCGACTTAAACCAGCGGTAGTGGCTCATTACTGAGGCTTTTGGCAGGCCTGTGGTACCCGAGGTGAAGATGTAATAGCACGGCTGGTGCATCTTCACTTGCTTGGTCGATTCCGGGTTGTGGTCTGGCTGACCTTCCAGTGCGCTCAGCAGGTTGGTGTAGTGCGATGGGCAAGCAACTTCACCCGTATCACGCAGATAGTGCAGTGACTTCAGAGAGGCGTCATCAAGGTCGCCTTCTACAGTGGAGAGGTTGTCCAGCAGCTCTTCACCGACGATGATCATCTTAGGTTTTACCAGTGTCAGGCTATGCAGCAGTACTTCGCCACGCTGGCTGGTGTTGATCATGGAGGCAATGGCACCGAGTTTCACGATGGCCAGTACAGAGATCATGGTTTCTGGACGGTTTTCCAGAACTACCGCAACAACATCACCCATGCCGATACCTTGCGAGCTCAGGTAGTGCGCAAGCTGGTTGGCTTTGCGGTTTACCTGGTCATAGGTGTAAGTGACATCTTCGTAGCGGATGGCAATATGCTCAGGACGCTTGCGAGCGTGCTTTTCCAACAATAGGCCGATGGACTTTGCCTTCGGTGGCTTACTCGTTGCAAGCTCATAAACCCCTTTGAGCTTGATCGGGATAGCAGTGGCCTGGCGCGCGAGCTGAGTCACGATGTTCGGAAGCGAAACCAGTCTTTCTGTATTCTGAGTCATACGGTTTTGTATCTCTTTGCCTGGTAAATCCGGGTAAGGACGTTACCGGAAATTTTTAATTATTTATACAGAGACAGGGCGCTTGGCCCTGTCTCTGGCGGCTCAGTTGTCAGGGAGCTTATTTCAGCTCTGCTGACGACTTGCCAAGCAGACGACGCGCAACGATCAGTTGCTGAATCTGCTGTGTGCCTTCGAAGATGTCGAGAATCTTCGAGTCACGCGACCACTTCTCGAGCAGTTCGTCTTCGCCATACCCTAGCATACCCAGCATTTCGACACAGCCGAGAGTAATCTCATTGGCAGTGCGGCCTGCTTTCGCTTTAGACATGGAGGCCTCTTTTGAGTTAGGCATACCGTTATCGGCCATCCACGCTGCTTTTAAAGTCAGCAGGCGGGCTGCTTCCCATTCGGCTTCGTAGCGGTACAGTTTGGCTTCGAGCTGCGACGCCAGTTTATGTGGCGTACGGTAGTCAGCTTTCACTTTCAGTTTTTTCAGAATTTCGCGGGTGCGATCAAGCGACGCCTTGGCAACACCGATGGCCATGGCCGCAACGACCGGACGGGTGTTGTCGAAGGTCTGCATGACACCAGCAAAGCCTTTTTCAACGTTAACTTCCGGATCACCCAGCAGGTTAGTAGCTGGAATGCGACAGTCGGTGAAGGTGATAGCGGCGGTGTCAGAAGCTTTGATACCCAGCTTCTTCTCCAGGCGCACAACTTCCATGCCCGGAGTGCCTTTTTCTACGATGAATGACTTAATCGCAGCACGGCCCAGAGAGCGGTCAACGCTTGCCCATACCACAACGCAATCTGCGCGCTCACCTGAGGTGACGTAGATTTTTTCACCGTTGATGATGTATTCGTCGCCATCGCGGATCGCAGTGGTACGAACCGCTGCAGAGTCAGAACCGAAACCTGGCTCTGTAATTGCCATCGCAGCCCATTTGCCACCGAAGCGTGCGAACTGCTCGTCATCTGCAACTGCAGCAATCGCAGCGTTACCCAAACCCTGACGCGGCAGAGTCAGTGACAGACCAACGTCACCCCAGCACAGCTCAGCCAGAGACAGTACTGTCGACATGTTTGTGCCGTTCTGAATGCCTTCTTTCTTAGCGCCGCTGTCCTGCTTCAGCTTACCAGCACCTGCACCTTCGCCGGTTGTACCGTCGTTCATGCCGTCCATGATGGCGGCCAGCATATCGAGCTCTACCGGGTAGGCGTGCTCAGATGCATCGTATTTGCGGGAGATAGGGCGGAATACGTTCGCAGCTACCTGATGTGCCTGATTGACCAGAGCACGGAATTTTTTTGGATTTTCTAAATTAATCATGTGTCCGACTCCTTACAGGTGCATGCCGCCGTTGATGCAGGCCAGAACCCGCAGATCACGATACCAGCGTTCAGCCGGATGCTCTTTGGTGAAACCGTGGCCACCCAGCAGCTGTACTGCGTTGGTGCCGATTTCCATCGCTTTCTCTGAACACAGAACGTGCGCCAGATAGGCTTCGCGGTGGAATGGTTTGCCAGCTTCGGCCAGAGCCGCAGCACGCCATACCATTAAGCGCATAGATTCGAGCTCGATGCCGATGTTAGCGATCATGAAGGCTACCGCCTGACGGTGAGAAATAGGCTCACCGAAAGCTTCACGCTCATTCACGTATGGAATCAGGTAATCCAGCGCGGCCTGACAGGCACCGATTGCCAGTGCACACCAGTGCAGCTGACCGAGGTCCATGAAGGCTTCGAAGTTGAAGCTGTCGTCGCCGAGCAGCGCATCTTTGCCGATGGCTACTTTATCCAGCTTAAGAGTTCCGGTAGCAGTGGCGCGCAGGCCCATCGCTGGTGCTTTTGTCCATTCGATACCCGGTGCATTGCCCGGTACAACGAACAGACGGTTGCGGCGCTTGTAGCGTGCCGCAATCAGATAGGTGTCGGCTTTACCACCAAATGGCACAAGGCTCTTAACACCAGAGATTTCAAAACCGGCTTTGGTTTTCTTCGCTTTAGTGCTGAGCTTGGCTGGATCGAAGAGGGCGTCTGGCTCTTGCACTGCGATGCAGGATTTTACCGGCGTTGTTGCCAGGTAATCTGGGAGCAGAGCTTCTTTCTGTGCCTGAGTACCCCATTTAACAATGGCGTTGGCAACAGCAACTGGAGCCAGCGTGGCGTATGCCAAGGAGAAATCACCCCATGCCAGTTCTTCTGCGATGATGGCATTGGTGGTTGGGCTGTAGGTCTGTGCCGCTCCACCCAGAGTTTCTGGTACGGAGAAGAAGTTCAGGCCCAGATCCATGATGTCCTGCAGATAGGTTTCTGGCAGGTCCATATCTTCGTTGGCGTCGTGCGCTAGACCACGTACTACGTCTTCAGCGTAAGAGCGTACGGTGTCTTTGATCATCTGCTGCTCTTCAGACAGCGTCAGGTCGAACAGGCCTGCGGTGCTTGGCTCTGGCAACATTTTTGGGTCATCGGACTTCTTCTTGGCCTTGTTGGCCATCATCTGTCCGATAACTTCAAAACCTTTTTTGGTGCTTACATAGGCCAGCTTTTCAGCCGGGCGACGCAGACCGTATTTCTTAGCAAACTCACTACCCGCGAAGCGACTGGCGATGCCGAGTCCGACGCCCTGGATATCTTTTGACATAACAATAAAGCCCCTCAGATGTATTAGGCTTTCCGGTTATTCCGGAATACACATGCTTTCGCATTCTCGCAATGCAGCTGTAACAGTTCATTGGCAGACCTGACCGACTACGAGTGGCCGAAATGCCAAGCAGGCACAGTAATAAACGGTCTTTACTGACAACAGGTGATCTGCCCGCAAGGAGTAGTGCAGGTCTGTCACTGGCGTGCTTTACACCTTACCCAGCTTGGGAGAAAGCGATGCGCAGGGTATCATGTCTGTATAAGATTTTTAGATGAGGAAAGTCATGCTCACGCTGTTGTCCCCCGCGAAAACGCTGGATTTTGAAACTCCACCTGTCACAGATCGAAGCACCATGCCGGACTATCTGGATGATTCGGCCGAGTTGATTGATGTGCTGCGTAAGTATTCGCCGGACGAGATTGGTGCCTTGATGAAGCTCAGCCCTAAGTTGTCTGATCTGAATGTTCAGCGATACAGCGACTGGGAGCTTCCGTTTCCGGAAGGTGAGTCTAAAGCTGCAGTGCTGGCGTTTAAGGGCGATGTATACACCGGTCTCGATGCTGACAACATGAGTAAAACCGAGCTGGATTACGCGCAGGATCACCTGCGTATTCTGTCTGGGTTGTATGGCTTGCTGCGTCCGCTGGATTTGATTCTGCCGTATCGTCTGGAGATGGGTACCCGCCTTGAAAACTCCCGCGGCAAAGATCTGTATGCGTTCTGGGGTAACAAAATCACCGATGCCCTGAATGAACTTACCGAGGCTTCGGGCGTCAGTACTATCGTTAACCTGGCCTCGAATGAGTACTTCAAGTCAGTTAAGCCAAAGCAGTTGAAGGCCGAGCTGATCACGCCGGTGTTTAAAGACGAAAAAAATGGCAAATATAAGATCATCAGCTTCTATGCGAAAAAAGCCCGTGGCATGATGGCCGCCTGGCAGATTCGTGAACGTATCGAAGATGCTGAAGATCTGAAAAATTTTGATGTTGCGGGCTACCGCTTCTGTGAAGAAGAGTCGACCGCGACTGACTGGGTATTTAAACGTGCAGAGAAGGACATTCCTGATGCGTAAGTTTCTGACGACAGCGCTGTTTGCTGCCGCAGTATCAGCGGGTCTGAGTGGTTGCGTACTGGCACCGCAGACCATTCAACTGAATGAAAACTCGACCATTGAGGCGCCTAAGGCTGAGATACAGCGCGGTGCGCTCATTCGTGTGGTCGATCAGCGCGAGAGCGTGGATGAGCCTGAGTATCTGGGTAACCGTGGTGGTCGCCTGGCGGAGAACTCTCCGCTGTATGTGCAGGATGAGCTGGCCGGTATTCTGACTACCCGCCTGCAGGACAGTATGGAACAGTTGGGCTTTGGTGCGGCTAGCCCGGATGAGCCGGTCAAGCTTGAGTTGCTCGTCAATCGCTTCCGTTATACCTGTAATGAAGGCTTTCTGGTTACTAACTGCAGCGTCAGTATTCGTTTCAATATGACAGTGATTGATGGTGGTCGTACTTTCACTAAGCCGTATGGTCTGAGCGAGACGCGCCGTGTTGCTGCTGCTCCGGTAAAAGACTACAACGAGCAGTGGGTAAATGACGTGCTGGACCGTCTGTGGGAATACATCTTCAGCGACCCAGAGCTGCGTGAATATCTGGGCGTTTAAAATACAACCAGATAGCAGGCACAAAAAAGGCCAGTCAGTGACTGGCCTTTTTTACGAGCATCAGAAATGCAGGATCAGCCCAAGGCTTTCTCCAGGCGGCTGATGGCATCTTTCAGCTTTTCCATGCTGGTCGCGAACGACAGACGCATGTAACCCGGTGTACCGAAGGCAGAACCCGGAACCAGCGCAACGCCAGCTTCGATGAGCAGTTTTTCTGCAAATTCTACGTCGGTTTCAAGACCCAGGTTTGCCATGGCTTCTTTCACGCACGGATACGCGTAGAAGGCGCCATCACCAGTGATGCAGCTGAAAGTTTGTTCAGTGCGTCGATCAGGTAGTCGTGACGTTCTTTGAACGCTTCAACCATTGGAGCAACACACTCGCGACCGCCTTCCAGCGCTGCCTGAGCAGCAACCTGAGAGATTGAGGTCGGGTTTGATGTCGACTGAGACTGAATCTTCTTCATTGCACCGATCAGCTTTACAGGGCCAGCTGCGTAGCCAATACGCCAGCCAGTCATGCTGTAAGCTTTAGATACACCGTTAAGAACTATGGTGCGGTCATACAGATCCGGATTAACGGTCAGGATGTTTTCGAATGCGAAATCGGCCCACCAGATGTATTCGTACATATCGTCAGTAGCGATAATGACGTCTGGGTACTTGCGCAGTACTTCGCCCAGAGCGATCAGCTCTTCTTTGGTGTATGCCACGCCTGAAGGATTGGATGGGCTGTTCAGCACAACAAGACGTGTTTTGTCTGTTATGGCGGCATCCAGCTGTTCGGCAGTGATCTTGAAACGGGTGCTCTCATCGGTCTCGATGATGACAGGCTTGCCTTCCGCGATGAGAACCATGTCTGGGTACGAAACCCAGTACGGAGCAGGAATGACTACTTCGTCGCCTGGGTTGATCAGTGCCAGAGAAAGATTGAAGAAGCTCTGTTTACCGCCGCAGGACACCAGAATCTGGTTTGCCTCATAGGTCAGGCCGTTATCTTTCTGTAACTTCTCGATGATAGCCTTCTTCAGGCCCGGTGTACCATCAACGGCAGTGTACTTGGTGAAGCCATTGTTAATCGCTTCAACCGCTGCTTGCTTGATGTGCTCTGGCGTATCAAAGTCTGGTTCACCAGCGCCGAGGCCAATAATGTCTTTGCCTTCCGCTTTGAGCTCTGCTGCGCGGTTTGTTACCGCCAGAGTTGGGGATGGCTTGATCAGTTGAACGCGATCAGACAGTTTAAGATTCAAAGTATCTTCCTCTAACAGGGCCTCAATTCAGGGCTCAAAACAGGCATTAAAAAACCGTATAATCTTACTTCATTCAGGGTCTAACTGGAATCCTCATGAACAAGCCATTTGAACTGGCGTCCAAGTATTCACCAGCTGGAGACCAGCCCACCGCTATCGAAGGGCTGGTTAAAGGTATTGAAGCTGGCCTGCTGAAACAAACCCTGTTGGGTGTGACAGGCTCAGGTAAGACATACACCATGGCGAACGTGATTGCCCGTTGTGGCCGTCCCGCTATCATTATGGCCCATAACAAAACACTTGCAGCGCAATTGTACGGAGAGTTCAAAGAGTTCTTCCCGAACAATTCGGTCGAGTATTTTGTGTCGTACTACGACTACTATCAGCCAGAAGCGTACGTTCCTGCCTCTGATACATTTATCGATAAAGATGCGTCGGTAAATGAACATATTGAGCAGATGCGTCTTTCGGCGACAAAAGCGCTGATGGAGCGGCGTGACGCAATTATCGTCTGTACTGTATCTGCAATTTACGGCTTGGGTGATCCGGACTCGTATCTGAAAATGATGCTGCATCTGGTGCGCGGCGATCAGGTTAATCAACGCGATATGCTGCGCAGATTAGCCGAACTGCAGTACACCCGTAACGACGCAGACTTTCATCGCGGTACTTACCGGGTGCGCGGCGAAGTCATCGATATTTTCCCGGCAGAAAGCGACGACGAAGCAATTCGTGTTGAAATGTTCGACGATGAAGTCGAGCAATTGAGTACGTTTGATCCTTTAACCGGCCAGATTTATAACCGCCTGGCGCGGGTTACTGTGTACCCGAAAACCCACTACGTAACTCCACGGGAAAAAATCTTAGAGGCCATCGAAGGCATTAAAGTCGAACTCGATGAGCGTCTTGAATACTACAAGAATGAAAACCTGCTGGTAGAAATGCAGCGTCTCGAGCAACGTACCCGCTACGATATCGAAATGATGCAGGAGCTGGGTTACTGCTCGGGTATTGAGAACTACTCACGCTATTTATCCGGGCGTAACCCTGGCGATGCGCCTCCAACGCTGTTTGATTATATTCCCAAAGATGCCCTTGTATTTGTTGATGAATCGCATGTGACGATTCCGCAAATTGGCGGTATGTACCGGGGTGACCGTTCGCGTAAAGAAACTCTGGTGCAGTTCGGTTTCCGTTTGCCGTCGGCATTAGATAACAGACCGATGCGTTTTGAAGAATGGGAATCGATTGTTCCTCAGTGTATTTTCGTCTCGGCAACGCCGGGTAATTACGAAAAAGAAACGCAGGATGCTGTCGTAGAGCAGGTGGTTCGCCCTACGGGTCTTGTTGATCCTGTTATTGAAGTACGGCCAGCTACGGGGCAGGTGGATGACGTTCTGCACGAATTAAATGAACGTATCGCCGTTGGTGAACGGATTCTGATTACCGTGCTAACCAAACGTATGGCTGAAGATTTAACGGAATTTCTTCATGAGCAGAAAATCCGTGTACGTTACCTGCACTCCGATATTGATACGGTTGAACGCGTCGAAATTATCCGTGATTTACGTCTCGGTGAATTTGATGTGCTGGTTGGTATTAACCTGTTGCGGGAAGGTCTGGATATTCCAGAGGTATCACTGGTCGCGATTTTCGATGCAGATAAAGAAGGCTTCCTGCGTTCTGAGCGTTCACTGATTCAGACCATTGGTCGAGCAGCTCGTAACCTGAATGGTAAAGCTATTCTTTATGCAGATCGGATTACAGATTCGATGCGTAAAGCGATGGACGAAACCGAGCGTCGTCGTGAGAAACAACAGGCCTTTAACGAAGAGCACGGAATTACACCGAAAGGTGTCATGAAGTCGGTTGAAGATATTCTTGAAGCGGCACCGCCGCCAGGGAAGAAAGGTAAGAACCGTGGACGTGTTCGTGGCCAGGTTGCCGAGAAAGATGCAGCTTACAACTCTGACGACTGGAAACATCTTAATTCTGCCGAGCTGGGCAAACGCATCAGCAAAGTGGAAGACGATATGTTTAAAGCCGCGAAGGATCTTAACTTCGAAGAAGCAGCGCGTTTGCGCGATCTGCTGCATTCAATGAAAGAAAAAATGATCGAGAACAGCTGATTGTTTTTTACTTCGAAGAGTGAATTCGTAGAAATAAAAAAGCCCGGCTAATTTCTTAGTCGGGCTTTTTTATTTTCTGCTTTAAAGCAGTAGCAGGAGCCTTATGAGGCCTCCGCTACCGGTTTAACAACAAAGAGCAGGTCACCCTGGTTCACTTGCTGGCCGTCGGTGTTCATGATGCGGGTAACTTTATACTTCTGCTTCGAAGAATAAAGTTCAGCGCCAGCACGGTTGAACTGCTTCAGGCTGAGTGGGGTAAACATCTTCATCGCTTCCATCAGACACAGGGTCTGGCTGAGGTCGATGATGTCGCCTTCTTTTACGAATGCAGGCTCGCTTGGCGATGATGATCCATAGAAGATGCTGGTGGACGGCGACAGAACTTTCAGTTCGTCGGAGCCTTCGATCTTCAGCTGGGACGCATCTACCGCATCTGCACTCATGTCTGCTGCGTCTTCGATATCTTTAATCAGAGCATCGATATCGATACGGTCCAGGAATTTCGGCAGGTACGTTGTGTCGTAAACGCCATCAACAAATACCGAGTCGTCCAGTACGCGCTTGAGCAGCGGAATATTTGTACATACGCCGGTGATTTTTACTTCATCCAGGTATTTACGCAGTTTGGCGATAGTGTCGTTGCGGTCTTCGCCGTAACAGATGATCTGCGCAACCATGCTGTCATAGAACGGAGATACCTGCTTGCCGGCTGCTGCCATTGAGATCAGCTCGATGTGATCGTACTTCGGCAGGTTGCATTCGCGAATGGTGCCCGGAGTCGGAACGAATTCGACGTCGTCGCCTTTAATTACCGCTTTTTCTGCGTTTACACGCACTTCAATTGCGTAGCCTTTGCTCACTGGAGCGAGGTCGGCGATATCGCCACCTTCAGCGATGCGGAACTGAGTTGATACGATATCGATACCAGAAACCAGCTCCGTTACCGGGTGTTCAACCTGCAGACGGGTGTTCATTTCCATGAAGTAGATGGTCATGTTGTCGAGGTCGAAAATAAATTCGACAGTACCTGCGCCAACGTAATCTACAGCGTCTGCCAGTTTCTCTGCGTAATCGTATGCGCCTTGTTCCAGTTCACGCGGCAGCATAGTCGAACCAGATTCTTCGAAAATCTTCTGATTATTACGCTGTACAGAACAGTCACGCAGGCCAAGGATTTTGGTATTGCCGTGCGAATCACGCAGTACCTGAACCTCAATATGACGCAGCGAAGTGACGTATTTTTCGAGATAAACATCACCGTTACCGAATGCAGCTTTTGCTTCGGTAGAAATCTGGTGGAACAGGGCGTGAATACGATCTGCCGATTCAACCACCTGAATACCTTTACCACCGCCACCGTGTACCGCTTTCAGCAGCACTGGGTAGCCAATTTCATCTGCCACACTTGCAGCGTTTGCTGAGCTGGTCAGAATGCCGTGTGAACCCGGTACTACCGGCACTTCTACACGCATTGCGGTGTTAATTGCGTTCGACTTGTTACCCATGGTTTCCATTGAAGAAACCGGTGGCCCCACGAAGTTAATGTCGTGGTTACCACACAGGGCGGCAAACTGGCTGCTCTCAGACAGGAAGCCAATACCTGGGTGCAGCGCATCAACGCCTTCGTGGTGTGCGATACGCAGAACGGACTTAGCGTTCAGGTAGCTTTCGTCCGGAGTGTTACCACCGATACAGACAACGCGGTCCTGAGGCCCCAGCATATCCACCGGTACGGAATCCATATCAGGGTCAGACTGGATCAGTACGACTTTAATATCGTTGTCCTGAGCCTTACGGATCAGCTTCACCGCAGTACAGCCGCGAGCATGGATCATAACCTTGTCTATCTTGCCGTATTTTTTCTGACCAACTTCTTCTTCGGCAGTCAGCGGCTCAAGACGTGCTGCAGTAATGTAACCTTCGAGTACGCGCTCAAGTACGTCTTCAACGGTGTGACGGGCCACAGGCATATCCGGATCGATTTCACGCAGGCGTGAGTCGAGGTCGTCGAAGAATGGGTGTGCAACCAGACCATCCATCGATTCAGAAGACGTCGACAGGTAGTTAGCCAGGGTGCAGGTGCTTGGCAGGTAGCTTGGTACAACAATCTGACCGGCGAACGGCATGTTGGTACCAGAGAAGTAATAAGTCTGTGCCAGTGGGTGAGTAACGAAACTCGCCTGGGCACCACCAGTACAGTCACCAAAACCAAAGACGACGAGCGGCAGGTCGTTATCACGGACAAAGCGAGTGATACGGTCGTTCACAACGGCCATTGAGAAGAGCGCGGCTGCACCTTCTTTGGTTTGCATACCACCGGAAGACACAAAACACACGACTGGCAGTTGCTGGCGGGCACATTCCACCATGAGTTTGCAGAATTTCTCTGCAGACGCCATGTCGAAGGCACCAGCCTGGAAGTCGAGGTTCGATACCAGAGCGCCAACGCGCTGAGTTTTGCCGCCAATATTGATATCTGCCAGACCAGTGATAACACCGCATGGCTGAATGTTTTTCTTCAGAGCTGCTTCGATAGATGAACGGAAGCCCGGGAATGCGACAGGGTCAGCAGACATCAGGTTGGCGTTCAGCTCTTCGAAGTTGTTGAAGAAGCGATTAATAATAGCTTTCGGGCCGGTACGTTTTTCACGTTTAGTGTCGTCCAGTACGGCCTGAATCAGCAGGTCGTGGTAGCCCATGGTCAGACGGTTCCAGAAGTCTTTGCGACGTCCGATTGAAACCGGGTTAATACGACCGTTGTAGCTCTTACCGGCCTGTTCTGCGTTGTAATACTCAGACAGCAGTTTTTCGAAGATAAAGGTAATTACCACGAAAAGACTTTCAGACAGGCGAGGGAAGGCGAGTTTCTTCCACTCTTCAACTGACTTCAGGAAGTCGCCACGCTGGGAGCTCTTGATAAAGTAGCTCAGCCAGTAATTGAAAGATTCGAGATCTTTCATTGTGTAGCTTTCGCCTTCGGTCGCTTCAGATAACGATTTATCCAACAGCGCTTTTACTGACTGACGCGACAGGGCGCGGGTTTCGTTCGCTTCTTTAGCAACACTCACCAGATTGTGAATGAAGTTGTCATAGAGGCGGCCGAATACCAGCATGTTCTGGCAGACCTGAGTGAATTCTTCACGCAGTTCATCGTGCAGAATCGCATCCAGAATGGTGATGTCCGGGTGAGCTGGGTTCTGGATATTTTCCTGACGGAACTGAATATACGGAGCCAGTGCTTCTTCGATCATACGACGGTTGGCTTCAGTTGCCTGGGTCGCTTCGTCGTTGCACAAGGCCTCGGTACGGGTAGAGAGTTTCAGTGCCGCACGGATATCTTCTGGCAGCAGGCCATCAGACAGAATGGTATTCAGTGCAGTTGCCAGAGACTGACGCAGTGCACCTTTTGATTTTTCGGCGTTGCGCTGAGTAGTCAGGTCCTGACGGGTGTCGTGCGGAAGTTGCTCACGAATATACGCAGCCAGAGGGTGTGGATTATCTTCGATAAAATCAGCAACTGCAGAGGCATCAAGAATATCGGTAGAGCGCAGCAGGAAACGGCTCTGGCGATAATCGTCGAGGTAATTTAACAGCCCCTGGAAGTTCAGTGATGAATCAGATTTCCAGCGGTTAAATAAATACAGGCCCAGGTTAAAGCAGAGTTCCTGCTTAGCTTTCAGGTAATTGTTTTTCGGCTCACCGAGGAACAGACGGACGATGGTGTTACGGCTTTCGTCACGCTCTTCGAATTTGCTCCAGAAGTTTTTCCAGCATTTCTGCAGGTTATCGTCGTATACGATTTTTTCTGGTGCTTGCAGCCATTTCTGGAACTTACGCTGCTGTTCTTTCTGAACGCGCTGGTCCAGCTGGCCTGCTGGAATTTCTTTGTCTGCCAGACGGCCGTAGTTTTCAACTGTGGTTGAGTGGATACGACGACGCAGAGTCAGGTAGCGAGTATAGCGATAGCACAGACCGAAAATGTTGATGTGTTCAGTCGGGTTTTGCGCGAGGAAGAAATTCGCTTTCTTTTCCAGGCGAGCCAGCTTTTCTGATGGGCCCAGGAAGCGGTCAATACTGCGCTTGTAGTGGTCCATCAGGTAAGGGTTGTTACGGGTAAATTCTTTTGCGCTTTCTTCAATCGACTGGATGCCGGTGGTGATAGCGCGCAGCAGATTTACGCGTTTTTCGTCTGCGTCTGTCGGAGCGTAATCAATGATGCCATCGATAACACCAGATTCACGCAGCTGGAAGCCGGAAACCCCAACGTACTTCGCACATTCCTGCCAGGACAGGTTGTACTTGCGAGCAATGCTGGCGAGACCCTGTGGCTGAATGGTGTTGAAGATACCATCGCGAACCGACAGAAGAATGTTGGTTGCTGCCAGTGGGATCGCACCACCTGAGTAACCCGCACCCCAGATAATACCGATGGTTGGTACATCGTTGTTTACCATTTCGGTAATCAGGTGGCTGATCGAGTGTGCCTGGTTTGCTGAGTTTGCCAGCTCACCAGCATCGGCCCCAGGGGTGTCGATAAAGGTAATGATCGGCAGGGCACGACGGGAATAGTTACGGGCCTGTTGGGCTGCACGGTTGTGA
>JAYNJA010000011.1:13658-23535 GCA_038109705.1 Thalassolituus sp.
GAGCGATTCTGGCAGATAAAGCCAACGCGGCGGATCTGGCCGCCAAAATCAAGATCGGCTTCTGCACAGTAAAGTGGGCCATCATCGACTTCAGAGATAATACGCACTACAAGGTACTGGACGATGGTTCTGGCATCAGTACGCTGCTGGTTTTCGCTTGGCGCGACAACCTGTTCGATGTAGTCATCGATGTTCAGCTTGCGCAGGCGCTCAAGCTCAATTGAACACTGTTCTGGTGAGATCAGGCCTTTGACCTTGTGATCAACGGCGTTGTCTTCGTATTCCGGAAACAGCGAGAAATCTGCGGATAACTTTTCAGCAATCTGAAATAACGGGTCCGTATGATTTGGTAATTCTTGTTGTGTCATGCGTTATGTTCCGTTGTGTTGTGCGGTCGGCGTTTCACTGAATCCGATGTCTCTGGATTACATACCGGCCTTTATATTTTTTATGTGCCCCACAATCGAGTTTACCCGGGTGGCCCGGGTGATTTTTTATACTGCTGTGGTGATCCGCCGGGGTTTAAACCCGTCTGAAAACCAGGGTGGCATTGGTTCCGCCAAAGCCAAAACTGTTCGACATTATGGTCGTCAGGTCAGCTTCGCGGTTTTCCGTTACCAGCGGCATGTCCACAGCACCCGGATCGCGCTCTGTTACGTTGGCGCTACCGGTAATAAAGCCATGTTTCTGCATTAACAGGCAGTAGATGGCTTCCTGAACGCCTGCGGCACCGAGTGAGTGTCCAGTCAGAGACTTTGTAGAACTGAATGGGGGCACCTTGCCTTCAAAGGCACGCTTAACAGCGTTCAGTTCACAAATATCACCGGCCGGAGTACTGGTTCCGTGGGTGTTCAGATAATCAATGTCAGGGTTGCCTGCCATGGCCAGGGCATCACGCATGCAGCGCTCTGCACCTTCGCCAGAAGGGGCAACCATGTCTGCGCCGTCGGAGGTGGCACCGTAACCGATAACTTCGGCATAGATGTGCGCACCACGCGCAACGGCGTGTTCGTATTCTTCAAGGACCAGCATGCCGGAACCGCCAGCAATCACGAAACCATCACGAGTCGCATCGTATGGGCGTGACGCGCTTTCCGGTGTCTCGTTGTACTTGGTCGAAAGGGCGCCCATGGCATCAAACTGCATGGTGAGCGTCCAGTGTTCTTCTTCACCGCCGCCAGCGAACATCACATCCTGTTTGCCCCACTGAATCAGCTCCATTGCATTACCAATACAATGAGCGCTGGTGGCACAAGCGGAGGTAATAGAGTAGTTCACGCCGCGGATCGAGAAAGGTGTGGCCAGATTGGCAGAAACCGTGCTGCCCATGCTGCGAGTTACGCGGTATGGCCCAACGCGGCGGATACCTTTTTCTCGTAGCGTATCTACGGCTTCAACAATATCACTTGATGATGCACCTCCGGAGCCTGCGATCAGCCCCGTACGTGGATTGCTGACCATCTCGTCGGTGAGGCCGGCGTCGGCGATGGCCTCTTTTAACGCGATGTAAGAATAAGCAGCTGAGTCTCCCATAAAGCGGCGCAGCTTGCGGTCAATCAGGTCGTCAGGATCAATCTGCGGGCGGCCAGAGATGTGGCTTCGAAAACCAGCTTCTTCATAGTCGGGTGCGTAGCGGATTCCCGACTTCTGAGCCTTAAGAGATTCAAGAACTTCGTCCTTGTTGTTGCCGATGCAGCTAACAATTCCTAACCCAGTAATAACGACTCGGCGCATTCTGACTAAACCTGATCTTCGGAAATAGTGATTGGAAGGCACAAGTCACGGCCTTTCCATGAAAGCCAAACACTATAAAACACAAGTGGCGATGAAAAAATGAAAAATTTGCAATATCCTCGCCAACACGGGGATTGGCTCACTTCCGCAACCGTAGGAGGGTAGTTTTCCAGTAACCAGCGAGGCTGAGTAGTGCAATCAGGCCGGCGGCGACTGCTAGAGGACGGGTCCCGGGGTAGCGACTGTCGTGAAACAGGAGTGAAATGCAGGCAATGGTCATGATGGCAGCAGTGAAACGCTGCAGCCCTTCGCCCTGGAGCCACCAGGTATTGTTAGTAAGGCGTTGAGCCAATACACCAATCATGAGACCAGCTGCGCTACCAACAAGAATGTCGAGTGGCCAGTGGGCCGCTACAGCTGCGCGGCTGAGGGCAGCTATCAGGGCGAGCAGGATCAGCGCAATAGCCCCAGCGTTGCTGCGGATGTTCACGGCCAGTAGTGCAGCGGTTGCGAGTGCAGTAAATGAATGCCCGGAAGGAAATGCGTGGTTCGTGAGCTTAGGGCCAATGAGGTGGAACGTACCGGGGTCCAGTACTGCCGGTGGGCGTGGTATTTCAAACCAGAACTTAAGCCCATGAACAAACAATGCACCGGTGATCAGCAGTACGATGCCTGAGTTGAACATGTGCGGATGACGGCCACCAACCGCCGCGATGACAGCTACGGCAAACAGAGTATCTGCGGCAAACGTCATGTTCGCCCAGAAGACATCCGGGAGAATCGCCGCTTCGCGATTGAACCAGAGGAATAAGGCTTCATTCGTCCCTTGTGATGCCACAATCGCTGCTGCAAAGAGGAGAGCGAGAGCAGTTCCGAACAGCAGAGTGTCATTGCGCATCACGGCTACTCTCTGGCTGATCTGGGCTTGTATTAAGGCTGGTATCAGGTGTCTGTTCCGGACGCTGAATAATTACGATAGGACCTGACTGGAACAGAATTTCGTAGCTATAGTTTGCGCGCTTCAAACGATCGATGCGGGCAAAACCAATCTCACCCGGCTCAAGTGAGCGACGTTCTGTCCAGGCGTCGAGGTAGACATTGAAGCTCGGCATATCAATGGATTGAGTAACAATCGGCTGCTTCAGATCTTTAGCAAACTGTGCGGCTTCCCAGACCGGGCGCTGCTGGGTTTCGCTGAAGGTCGGTACGAACAGGAACCAGAGCAGTACCAGCTGCACTAAACCCGCCAGAATCAGGCCGAACCAGGGGCTGAAACGCTTCCACAGGATCAGTGCCATAGCAATTACCGTGGCGATGGCCGCCAGAATAACAAAGTCTGTGGTGAAGTAGCTGGCAGCACGCTGTGCCGTCGCAATCTCTATCGGGTTAGTCAGGCGTGCTTCAACGATAGGAATGAGTAACGGGAACGCAATCAGCAGACTGAATACAAAGAGCGGGAATACAGCCGCCAGAATGCGACTCTGCAGCCAGCTGCGATAACGCGCCATCAGAATGACCAGTGGTGTCACGCCATAAAGGATGTAGTGAGGCAGCTTAGTGCTGGCAAGGCTGAACATGGTCAGAACTACTAAGAACCAGATCCAGAGGAAACGGTTCAGGGTATCGCCGTTTTTCAATGTGGTTTTGATGCTCGGCAGAATGCGGATCAGCAGGCCACCAAAGGGGGCCATCAGGAATGGCAGAACCAGTGGGTAGAACAGCAGGCCGCCGTCGTGGCCTTCCATCGCATTATTAAAGCGATTGACGTTGTGCTTCATAAAGAAGCCGTCAATAAAGGCCTGCCCCTGGGCCATGTACTCAAGTATGTACCATGGGGCTGCGATCAGCAGGAACAGAATCCAGCCCGGTATAAAAAATATCGCCTTCAGAAATTCGGTGCGGTAACCCGAGGTCAGGTAAAACAGACCGCCCGCAAGGAAGGGGATCACGACGGCGACAGGCCCTTTCGTCAGAACCCCGAGTGCCATCAATGTATAGACGGCGACGAGCAGCCCCTTCGACGGACGCTGACTGTACAGATACATGCACAGCATGGTGGTCGACAGGATCATGTTGAGCAGGGCGTCGGCGGTTGCAACATGAGAGATCATGTTGATACCCAGTGCAGTTGCACCTATTAACGCAGCGGCGGTTGCCGTTTGATGGTCGGTGACGCGGCGGGTAAACAGGAAGATACCCAGCACCCAGAAAGTGCCCGCAAGGGCAGATGGCAGGCGGAATGCCCAGACATCAGTGCCGAAGGCTGCAATAGAGGCGGCCTGCAGCCAGTAGATCAGAATAGGTTTGTCGAACCGTACCCGGTCGTTGAGATACGTGGTGATAAAATCACCACGCTCAAACATGCCCCGGGTTGCTTCGCTGAAGGCACCTTCGTCGTGATCGAACAGAAGATAACCGTTCAGGTTGAGTGTCATCAGCGCGATGACGGTGGCGATCAGCCACACCGGGACCGGAATACGGTTCATGTTTGCCCTTAACCAGCGTTGGTTTCTGTCTTTCCTGAAGTTGTATCGGCAGCAACTTTGTCAGTTGGGTTAGCCCAGTCATCGTCGCCCGCAGGAACAGCATCATCGCGATGGTATATCACGTACTGCTCGCGCTTAGAAGATTCAAAGTATGTGCGGGATATAAGCTCAGACAGCACGCCTGTGGTCAGGAACTGCAATGAGGCAATCAGGAACACGATGGCAATCAGGAATAGCGGACGACTGCCAATGTCTTCACCCAGTGCGAACTTAACAAACGCCAGGTACACCAGTAGCAGGGAGCTGACAGAACCCAGCGCCAGGCCGATTGAGCCGAAGAAGTGGCCCGGACGTGCGCGGTAGCGCATGAAGAAGTACACAGACAACAGGTCAAGAATCACGCGAAAAGTACGCGAGATACCGTATTTGGATTCACCGGCGGTACGGGCGTTGTGATTAACAACGATTTCACCAATGCGGCTTGGTGGTACAACTGCCGCAACCCACGCTGGGATAAAGCGGTGCATTTCGCCATACAGACGAACCTGCTTGATCACAGAGGACTTGTAGATCTTCAGTGAGCAGCCGTAGTCGTTAATACGTACGCCTGTGATTTTGCCGATCAGGCGGTTGGCGATACGTGATGGAATCTTACGCAGTACCAGATCGTCTTTGCGGTTTTTACGCCAGCCAGTCAGCAGGTCAAGGTCGTGCTGGATCAGGTGATCAACCATGCGTGGAATATCGTTCGGATCGTTCTGCAGGTCACCGTCGAGGGTGGCGATCAGTTCACCGCGAGCTTCGTCGATACCCGCCTGCATAGCTGCGGTCTGACCGAAGTTACGACGCAGTTCAACAACACGGACATGGCGGCCGTATTCTTCAGATTCGCGCTGCAGCGCCTGAGGAGTACCGTCGGTACTGCCGTCGTCTACCACCAGTAATTCCCATGGGCCCTGATAATTGGCGAGAGCAGCATCCACAGCTGCAATCATAGGTTTTACGTTCTCAATCTCGTTATACATTGGAATAACGATAGAGATGGATGGCTTGGCGTATGTTGCCTCAGTCAAGGGAGATACCACGCTGTGTCTTGTCTTTAATTTGATGCGCGATGATACCGGAATAACGGAGTGGGTAAAATAACCGTCGTTTTTATCCGTGGCTGAACAGAGTGTTCAGCCAGTTTTATGGCGCTGTTACCGTGTGGTCAGTGAGTGCAATCAGTGACGATAGCGGCGTGTCAGGATGACCAGAAGCCCGGTCAACAGGAACGTACTTCCGAGTACAAACAGATGCAGGTTAACCGCTGCTGCAAGAGCCGCGGTCTTTTCGATACCCCACGGCAGGAGGCCTGCAAGCACACCTGCTTCATAGGTGCCAGCTCCCGCCAGACCATGAATCGGAAGAACAGAGCTGAGTTCCCCCGTTGTTGCTCCGCTCCAGCTCGCTGTCAGTGGCAGGCCGGTGAAGACCTTGAGCAGCCAGCTGTAGACTGCAAGTTTCAACGCCCAGTTGATCAGGGTCCAGAACAGGGCGCGGATAAATGTAACCGGGTGATCCGGCAGAGCTTCCATCAGGTTAAGTAGTTTTTCTTTTATGCCGCTGCCGTTGCTCAGAAAACGGCGCATTTGCCTTTGCAAAACCAGAGCAAGTAACGGTGCCAGTAACACAGCAATCGCTACCATAATCCGAAGTTCATCACCCCAGGGCATTAAGGATTGCAGGCTGATAAAGGCCAGAGCGAGCAGGGCATACAGGTCAAGCAGACGCAGCCAGAGCAGAGCAGGGCCCGAATGGCTATAGGCGATGCCGAATTTTTGCTTCATCAGCACCGGAAAGGCAGCTTCACCGCTGCGCATGGGGAGCAGGTTATTAAAGAAGTTATGGAGCACCGTAATTCTGAGCAGGGCCAGAAAATGCCCACGTGTATGGCTGATGAAGAAATCATAGAAACGGACTGCTCTGAGCAGATAACTGGCGAGCATCAGAGTAAGAGCGATCGCCAGTTCAAACGGAGGGATCGCCTGCCAGCTTTTGAGGATGTTGCTCCAGCCGTAACTGTCCTGTACCAGCCAGACGAGGGCAACTAATAACAACAGGCCAAGCCAGAACTTCCAGGATTTGAGCACAATCAGATATCCGCATTAAATAAGGCGCGTATTCTGGCGATATCGGCAGAGTGGTGCAACCGGACGCTAATGGCCCGCAGCCGCGGGATTCGCTACAATCCCCGGCAAACAGCAGTGACTGCAGTAATAAACAGGGCTTTGAGGCGACAGGTTGAAAGTTTTACTGGTAAAAACATCATCACTGGGGGACGTATTCCATACGCTGCCAGCAGTTCAGGATGCGTGCCGTGCGGTGCCGGGCATTGAGTTTCACTGGTTAGTGGAAGAAGCCTTCGCTGAAGTACCTGCCTGGCATCCTGCGGTGAGCCGGGTTATCCCGGTTGCCTGGCGTCGCTGGCGTAAAAATCTTGGTGATGCAGCTGTGCGCGCTGAGATGAAAGCCTTTTACGCCAGTGTACGCAGCGAAGAATATGATCTTGTGCTTGATGCACAGGGGCTGATTAAAAGTGCTGCCTTTTCTTTGTTGGCTCGTGGTCCTCGTGCCGGCTATCAGCGCGACAGTATTCGCGAGCCGCTGGCATCATTTGCTTACGGTGCAAAGCATCAGGTCAGTCGCGATATGCACGCGATCCAGCGTACCCGTGAGTTGTTTGCCAAAGCGCTGGGGTATGAGTTACCCGAAGCATTAGCTTACGGTATCGACAAGAGCCGCTGGCAGCGCCCGGACGTTAACGGTGAGTATTGGGTGTTTCTACACGGCACAACATGGATCACCAAACTCTGGCCAGAAGCCTACTGGCGTGAGCTGGCAGAAAAAGTCACAGAATCTGGCCGTACTGTGATTCTGCCGTGGGGTAATGATGAAGAGCGCGAACGCGCGGAGCGCATTGCCGCTGGGGTTGATGGCGCTCGTGTTCTGCCGAAAATGAAACTGGATGAACTCAGTGCCTGGCTGGCTTATGCCGACGGCGTGGTCGGTGTGGATTCTGGATTGTCGCATCTTGCGGCTGCGATGGAAGTCGGCATGATCGCATTATTTGGTGCGACTGATGCGCGGCTGACGGGGGTGCTGGGGCCGCGCACGGAAATCATGAGCAGCTCTATGGAATGCGCTCCTTGCCGGTCTAAGGAATGCCTGCTGAATGAACCGGGGGAGATTCAGCCACCGTGTTTCCGGGAAATCTCACCGCAGCGGGTGATGGATAATCTGATTCCGCTTACGCAAAAGCACTGAATCAGAAATAAAAAAGAGCAGCCGGAGCTGCTCTTTTTTTGTCTGCTATCTGTCTTTGCCTGCCATCTGTCTTATCAGGCACTGATGGATAGCTGTTGCCGGCGATATTCACCTGGCGACATGCCTGTCCAGGTTTTGAATCGTCGCTGGAAGGAACGGGGTTCAGTAAACCCGAGACGAAGAGCAATATCAGCTATCGCCCAGTTTTTACCCAGCAGCCATTCTTTAGCGAGTTCCAGACGCAGTTCATCGAGAATCTGTTGATACGATGAGCCGGCCTCAAGCAGGCGACGCTGCAGTGTGCGTTCAGACATTCCCAGTTGGCTTGCTACGCGCTCACGACGCGGAATCGTGCGCTCCATCATATTTTGCAGCGTTGCACGTACCTGAATAATAACCGGGTCGCATTGCTGCAGTTCCTGATGAAGCTTTTCTGCCTGATGCTGCAGTGTCTGCAACAGTGCCGGGTCCGGGTGATGCATTGGCAGATGCATTAACTGAGGATCAAATTCCAGAACATTTGCGCCAGCGCCAAATATCAACTCGCAGCGATACAGCTCTTTGTAGCGCTCCAGGGTTGCGGCTGGTGGCTCGCGGTATTCAAAGTAAATCCGACGCGGGCGAATATCATCGCGGCCAGTGACCCAACGCGCGTACCCGACTGTCGCAGCCATGTATTCATCAATAAGATGAGGGCGGACCAGCGCGTCTTTGCTGTTGCAGTTCCAACGGATCGACACGACGTCGTCTGCCTCGGCAAGCTCGGTAGTTCCGAGATTGCCAATCAGAGTCTCATAGCGCGGGACCATACGAATTGCTTCACCGCTCGTCGTGCAGTTCATAATCAGGTAGCCAACCAGCCCCAGAACTCCGGGAGCCATGTGGCGGGCGCTGTTAAAACCGAACATGTTGTCGTCTGCGCGGATCAGTAACCAGCGCATGAGCATTTCAAATTCAGAGGCTTGTATGCGTGACAGGCTGTTGTCCAGTACCCCATGACTGATGCTACAACCGTCGAGTGCATCTACCGGAGCGATACCATAATCCTGAGCTGTTCTGAGAAACAGTCTGACAAAGGCTGATGAAACGCTTCCGGGCACGTAATTATTCTTGTTTTCCATATTTTCATCCGTGCAGCTGGAACATTCTGGCGCTATCTATAACCAACTACAGATACCGGGCAGAATCAGATGACCGGCGTTATACTGAGTTAAGCGTCGGTGCTGGGCAAGCAGATGTGTGTTACAGAATGTTAGTGGCGTGCCCGAAATCCATTATCAGGGAGTTGTATGAGTCAGATTATGTGGTCACCGGGTAGCCGTGAATTGGCCTGGGAAAACATCAGCCAATCTGGAACCTGGGATCTGGTTATCGCCGGCGGCGGCATCACCGGAGCGGGTATTGCGCGTGAAGCCGCGCGTTGCGGTCTGAAAGTTCTGCTCGTTGAACGCCAGGATTTTGCCTGGGGTACCTCCAGTCGTTCATCCAAGATGGTACACGGCGGTTTGCGCTATATCGCTCAGGGTGACGTAATGACGACCCTGCATTCGGTGCGCGAGCGCGAGCGCCTGATGAAAGAAGCCCCGGGTCTGGTTGATCTTATGCCGTACGTGATGCCGCACTACGAAGGGCGTTTTCCGGGCCCATTTATGTTTGGCATGCTTCTGCGTGTTTATGACCTCCTGGCTGGCCATCGTTACCGGCGTTTCCATAAGACCGATGACATTCTGTCCCGGATTCCTCTTTTGCGCCGCAAACAGCTCGTGGGAGCCACCGAGTTTGCGGATGCCGTAACCGATGACAGCCGCCTGGTGATGCGCGTTCTTCATGAAGCACGCAGTGACGGCGCAGAAGTCATTAACTATGTCGGAGTCTGCGGTTCAACGGTCGAATCTGATGGCGTGTCTGTTTCGTTGCGCAATGAAATTACAGGTGCTGAGTGTCAGGTGGCGGCCCGGTGTCTGGTCAACGCGACCGGCGTCTGGGTGAATGATATTCGTGCCGGGCACGGCGAGCTGCAGGCGGTGCGTCCTGCTCGCGGCAGTCACATTGTGGTTGAGCGTGAACGCCTGCCTGTCGATATGTCAGTAACTGTGCTGCACCCGAAAGATAAACGCCCGATCTTTGTCTACCCATGGGAGGGCAGGACAGTTATCGGTACTACAGATCTGGATACACCTCAGCCCGGTAATGCAGAAATCGGCATTACGGACACTGAGCTTGAGTACCTGCTTGAGCTGGTGAAGTATCAGTTTCCCGGTGCTGAGCTGACTGCGCGTGACGTAATTTCTTCCTGGGCTGGGATTCGTCCGCTGGTGGCGGGCGGGAAAGGTTCCAGCTCAAAAGAGAGC
>JAYNJA010000011.1:23545-31088 GCA_038109705.1 Thalassolituus sp.
GTCTGGACTGATCCGAGAGTCGTGTCAGTAAGTGGTGGCAAGCTCACGACTTTCCGCCTGATTGCCCGTGATGTTCTTGAGGCGGCAAAGCCCTGGTTGACCGATTGCAATCTGGATGGCGGCCAGCGCGTTTTTCGCGCGGCCTCGTTGTCGGAAAATTTCGGATTGCCTGCCAGTGTCGTGCGTCGACTGACGGGTTTTTATGGTGCCGAAGCGCAGGAATTGCTCGACAGCGCTGACGCCTCAGATCTGGTTAAAATCCCGGGGACGTCGGTACTTTGGGCAGAACTGCGTTGGGCAGCGGAGAGCGAAGCCGTCGTGCATCTGGACGACCTGCTGTTACGGCGTACTCGTATTGGGCTTCTGGTGCCACAAGGCGGTCTGACGCATACCGAACGCCTGCGAACTCTACTTCAGCCGGTGTTGGGCTGGAGTGATGATCAATGGGAAGCAGAGGTTTCCCGGTATCGCGAGATATGGGAGCGCTATTACTGGTTACCTGCCCAGAGCGTGGTCACTGAAGTATCGAAGCCTTATGCGGAACACGCCTGAAACAGACACTAACTTCCCAATACGCCGGAAGTATTCTGAGTTGAGTTAATTGCCCGCTCAATACACAGCTCCAGGTCGCTGGGGCTTACCGCAATATTAGGCCAGTCAATGGAACTGGCTTCCCCTTGCTCCCACAGTTTTATTGCCGTCAGATGAGCGCCGTAGATGCCATGCCCCTGAATCAGAGCTTGTGTCAGTTCATCGGGCAGGTGAATGCGCGCGCAGACTTCTTCCAGCGGCATGTCCATCATGGCGTCAAGCAATGAGAACAGCCCAAGGGTGAATCCTGTATCGCCGTCGAGGTCGGGTGACAGGTTCGCGATTTCCTGCAGCAGTGCGCCACGGAACAGTGCCTGCTGTTGCAGGATAACAGGTTTGTCGGAGAGCTTCCCCAGCGCCAGCATATTCGCCCAGTGACGGATTCTGCTGAGGCCAAGGAGGGTTGCAGCACGTTGGACTGTAGTTACTGGCTGACCGCGATTTACTGCCGATGAATTGGCCATCTGCATCAGGCGGTAGCTCAGTTGCGGGTCTTTCCGTACGGCTGTAACGACCTCATCAAAGCCAGCGTCCGGGCTGTTAAGTGCACTGAGTAATTCCATCACGGCAATGTGAGAGTCGGGAGTGCGTTTGCCAAACAGAGTGGTTGGGCGGCTGAAGAAATAGCCCTGGAAAAGATCGTAGCCAAACTCTTTGCACTTCAGATACTGCTCGTGAGTTTCGACCTTTTCTGCCAGCCAGATCAGGCCATCCCGCTGGTATTTATGGTGCAGTTTTTCGGCATCGTCGACGCTTTTCAGTCCGATCAGGTCGACCTTGACGATATCCGCATAATCTAGCCACGCAGCCTGCGCTGGGTCTCCGGTAAAGTCATCAACGGCTATCCGGTATCCCTGTTGTTTCAGACGCACAACCGCAGCCTGAGTATCAGGGTTTGCCGGGATGTGCTCGAGCAGTTCAATGACCAGATCATCAGGCCCCATCGGTGGATCAATATTAAGAAAATCCACAGTAAAGTTTACAAACGCCGGACGACCGCCGGTGACCAGTGACATACCTACCTCGTGAAGGGCACTGATGACGACTTCTGTCGTAGCACTGTTCCCATTTTGGGCTTGCCATTCGATATTGTCGGAGGGAATCGGACGGCATAGTAATTCGTACGCAAACACCTGTAGTTCTCGATCGAGAATTGGTTGCCTGGCCAGAAGAGGGCGCTCAAGCATTGATGTTGAACCTTTTTATATGACTATTGAGAGTGTAGACGGTATTCATCCTCACGTTTCCTTAGTGCTTGTCTACACTCAAAAGAGTAAGAATTTGCGGAGTTATTTATGAGCAGCGTACTCAGCAGTGTTGACGCACGTACCCAGCTTGTCGGCCAGAACCGGCTTGAGCTTCTGTTGTTTCATCTGGGGGGGAACCAGTATTTTGCGATCAACGTGTTCAAAGTGCAGGAGGTCATGCGCCTGCCTCCGCTGACAAAGATCCCTGACAGCCACCATACTGTGCGAGGCGTATGTCACGTACGAGGCCAGACTGTTCCAGTGGTTGATCTGCGCGCTGCGATAAGTATGGGGCGACTGACTACTGATCTCGAAAACTGCAATATCATCGTGACCGAATACAACATGACGGTTCAGGCTTTTCTTGTTGGTGGTGTAGATCGCATTGTGAACATGAACTGGAACGATATTCTGCCGCCACCGGGCGGTGCTGGTCGCCAGCACTATCTGACTGCAATTACGCGAATTGATGAACGTATCGTTGAGATTATTGATGTTGAGAAGGTTCTTGCAGAGATTTCTCCGTACCAGCTCGATCTGTCTGAAGATGCGTATGACCGTGAACTGCTGGATAAAGTACATGGTAAAGACATTCTGATTGTTGATGATTCGAATGTGGCATTAGATCAGATGAAAAATGTTCTGAAGCCTATGGGGATTAACATTCTCGAAGCGCGTAATGGGCTTGAGGCCTATCAGATGCTTATGCACTGGAAGGAGGAAGGGCGGGATATCGATGATCGCCTTCTGATGATTATTACGGATGCCGAAATGCCGGAGATGGATGGTTACATGCTGACCACTGAGATCCGTCAGGACCCGGCTCTGAAAGATATCTTTGTGATACTGCACACTTCGCTTTCTGGTAACTTCAATAAAGCCATGGTCGAGAAGGTCGGTTGTGACGGTTTCTTATCGAAATTTGCGCCGCAGAATCTCGCCGAGCAAGTACAGAAACTGATTCGTCAGAAAGTCGAGAAACAGTCCCGCTGATCCTGATTTCTGGTGTACTCTCTCTTCGCAGCGACCTGAGGTACAGGGAGTGCGGGAGAGTACATGTTTATATCTGAGCTATTTATTTATCCGGTGAAATCCTGCGCCGGCGTCCGTGTTGATCATCTTTTCTTCGATTCTGACGGCCCGCGCGGCGACCGTCGTTTTGTTATCACAGATCCCGCCGGTGATTTCATCACACAGCGCGAAACGCCAAAGATGGCTCACATCCAACCTGTGCTGACGGAAGCATCGCTTCAATTGAGCTTCGAATCTGATATTTCGCCTCTGGTGAGCTTGCCAGTGATTGGCGGCGATTCGCGTGTTCGTGTCTGGAGTGACGAGGTTGCGGGTGTCGATTGCGGCGATGATATTGCTCTTTGGCTATCAGAACTGCTTGAAAAAGAATGCCGCTTAAAGGTCTTGCCAGAAGACAACAAACGCCGCGCGGACACAAACTATGCCCCCGACAATGTTGGTGTGTCATATGCCGATGGCTTCCCTTTGTTAGTGATTTATCAGGCGAGCCTTGATGTTCTGTCGGCCGAGGCAGGTGTTGCTGTCGCAGCAGCCCGGTTTCGCCCTAATATCGTGGTAACCGATGCTGGAGACGCTTTTTCTGAGCGCAGCTGGACGCGCTTGTCAGGCGAAGCAGGGGAGCTCCTGATCGTAAAGCCCTGCGAGCGTTGCGTTATTCCGTTGCGTGATCCTGTGACGCTGGAACGGACGAAAGAAGTGCAGCAGGCGTTGGTACATCATTGTCGTATCGATGGGAAAATTATTTTTGGTCAGAATGCGGTATTTGGCGGGGAGATGCTCAGCGTCGGGATGACGCTGAACCCAGAAGATTGAAGTGAAGGCCGCTATCAGAATAATTCGATATCGTCATCGGTGCCGAAGCTGTCTTCCATCGGCTTGTTGAAGTGATGATGGTAGATTTCGAGAGCTTCTGCGATGGAGCGTCCGGCCAGAATATGTTCGAACATGATCCGTTCAGCTTCCATGGTGTAGTTACTTTTAATATCGGACTGCAGGCTTGCCCATTCGTCTGACAGGTAGCGTGATTGTGGATCTGAGATCAGGTGCCCAGTACGTTCCAGGCTGTCACCAACGTGCTCCATCCGCTGCGATAAGCGATCGTAAAACTGGAAGGCGACAACGGCTTTACCGATTTCGCGGTGAATAGTTTCTGCCGCGTCTTTTATCTCGTCCGGGATCTGGCTTCCGGCTTTCTCAAAGTGCTGAAGTAACATCGACGTTTTGGTGGCAATTGTCGTGAAGCTGTTCGTCAGCGTATCGACGGAGTCATTTCCGTCCTTCATTGATGTGTCAATCTGCGCAACTGCTAGCGCCAGCAGGGTCAGGGTTTCTCCAATCTGGCTCCAGTTTGGCTGCTCCGGATTGGTTAATCGGCGACTGAGACTATGGCGTTGAGGTTGATTCATTATGGCATTCTCGCAACAGTATCAGATTAGAATAGCCAAGAATGTTGGTGGCGCCATCCACTGGCGCCACCGAATTAACGTTTTATCTGCTGTTTTAGCCTGAGTAACAGCGCGGACGTGTCTTTGCTGCCATGCCCATTTGTTTCCAGCTCTGAGTAGTACCCGTCTACGAGACGGGTAACTGGAAGAGAAGTGTTGCTCTCAGATGCCTGATTCAGACATATCTGCAGGTCTTTGTGCATAAGAGATACGGCAAAGCCATGATCGTAGCGACCTTCAATCATTGTCTTGTGGCGATTCACGAGCTGCCAGCTGCTGGCAGCTCCTGCGCCAATCAGTTGCATAACTTTTTCCACATCGAGACCATTGTTTTCAGCAAAATGGACCCCCTCTGCAAGCGCCTGGATCAGTCCTGCAACGCAGATCTGGTTAACCATCTTGGTTTTCTGACCGTTACCAGGTGGGCCCATGTGGGCAATTGCCTTGGTGTAAGGGGCTGTGATTGAGCATATGTAATCGAATATCGCGCTATCTGCACCGGCCATCAGGCTCAATTGGCCACTTTGTGCGCCTTGTTGGCCGCCTGAAACAGGAATGTCACAGAAGAAAATATCGCCTTTTTTGCATTCTTCGGCCATGTTTTCAGCGAGTGTGGCGCTGGTGGTGCTGTGGTCAATGATCACAGATCCGGGCTTTAATTGATCTATTATACCGTTATCAATTAACCATTCTTTAACATCGTCATCTCGACTGACGCAAAGTATCACGGCATCGGTGTCTGCGGGCAGGGTGGTCCCTTGCAAAGCTGTACCGGGGTTGTGTTCAAGCCATTGATCAACTTTTTGACGACTTCGGTTACTGACGTAGAGCGTGTTGCCTGCGTTGGCCAGGTGGCCAGCTATGGGGGCGCCCATATTACCGAGCCCAATAAATACGATGGTTGCCATAGTGTTGCCTTTCCCGTTGCCCTTGCTGTTGCGTAGTTCAGAAACAAAAAAGCCGCCCAAAGGCGGCTCTTTAGCTGCTCAGACTGATATATCAGCCTGGATAGTCACGCTTAGGGTGACCAGTGTACAGCTGGCGTGGACGACCGATACGGTAGTCAGAGCTGATCATTTCGTTCCAGTGTGCGATCCAGCCAGGAGTGCGGCCAGTTGCGAAGATTACCGTGAACATTTCAGTCGGAATACCGATCGCTTTCAGGATGATACCTGAGTAGAAGTCCACGTTCGGGTACAGGCCGCGCTTAACGAAGTATTCGTCTTCGGTCGCAATCTTCTCAAGCTTCATGGCGATCTTCAGCAGTGGATCATCTTCCATGCCCAGTTCAGCCAGAACTTCGTCACAGGTCTGCTTCATGACCTTGGCGCGAGGATCGAAGTTCTTGTAAACGCGGTGACCGAAGCCCATCAGACGGAATGGATCTTCTTTGTCTTTCGCTTTTGCAATGAACTTGTCGATGTTTGATTCATCGCCAATTTCGTTCAGCATGTTCAGAACTGCTTCGTTCGCACCACCGTGAGCAGGGCCCCACAGAGCAGCAATACCAGAAGCGATACAGGCGAATGGGTTAGCACCAGTAGAGCCAGCCAGACGTACTGTTGAGGTGGATGCGTTCTGTTCGTGGTCAGCGTGCAGCAGGAAGATGCGGTCCATAGCTTTTGCCAGTACCGGGCTGATCTTCTTCTCTTCACATGGGGTGTTGAACATCATGTGCAGGAAGTTTTCTGCGTAGCTCAGGTCGTTCTGTGGGTACATGAACGGCTGGCCAATGCTGTATTTGTAAACCATAGCTGCCAGAGTAGGCATTTTTGCGATCAGGCGGTGAGCAGAAACCATGCGGTGGTGCTCATCGTGAATGTCCAGTGAATCGTGGTAGAACGCAGACAGTGCGCCAACTACGCCACACATGATCGCCATTGGGTGGGCGTCACGACGGAAACCGTTGAAGAAGTGGCTCAGTTGCTCATGAACCATGGTGTGGTTCTTGATGGTGCTTACGAACGTTTCTTTCTGCTCTGCACTTGGCAGTTCCCCGTGCAGCAGCAGGTAGCAGGTTTCCAGGTAGTCAGATTTTTCTGCCAACTGGTCAATCGGGTAACCGCGGTGAAGCAGTACACCAGCACCACCGTCAATGTAGGTGATCGCTGATTCGGTAGCGGCGGTGGATACGAAACCAGGGTCGTATGTGAACAGGCCTTTGCCAGTCAGACTGCGAACGTCGACAACGTCTGGGCCAACCGTTCCTTCGTAAACCGGCAGTTCCAGTGCTTCTTCTACGCCATCAACTTTCAATATTGCTTTCTTGTCAGCCATGAATTTAGGCCTCCTGCTATCTGATTAAAACCCCGGAGAGCATCTGGTGCAGCTCTCCATCTCTCCTGTCCTGCGCTGTGATTTAACGCGGTAGGGATGCGCTTTGTGGGCGGCAGATCCCCATGGGAGAGAACTCTACTCAAGGTGTTACCCCAAAACAAAGGGGCACAACTATATTCGGTGGAACCGGTTTGTCAATTACCCGGCCTCTGATGCATTTATCAAAGTTGTAGTCAAGTATAGATAGTTATCATTGTTCGGTAGTCGCCTGCTACGTATGTCGCAAGGTACAGGACACGCTATTTGTAAATCACTGTCATGGTGCTTATAATTTGTCGCGACCTCAAACTTGTGCAAGAGTTGTACATGATTGATGTTATTTCTTCTTGAGCCTGCGCTTGGTCCCGTAATCTTCGGATAGCCAAGCCTTATAAGAGTGTAAAAGAGCCGTGAATAGCAATAGACCTAAAAATCTGGATCTGACTACTATTGAGCTCCCACTTCCCGCTAAGGCGTCCATTCTGCACCGTATCTCCGGCTTTGCTCTGTTTTTTGCAGTGGCCTTTATGCTTTGTGCTTTAGGGTCTTCGCTGGAGTCTGAGCAATCTTTCAACGAACTGAAAGACGTGATGAATGGCGGTCTGGCTAAGTTCATCACCTGGGGCATTCTGTCTGCGCTGGGTTACCACTTTGTGGCTGGTGTTAAGCACCTGCTGATGGACATGGGAATTGGTGAAACCAAAGAAAGCGGACGCACTGGTGCAATCATTACTCTGATTGCTGGTGGCGTTGTGATTGTTCTGGCGGGAGTCTGGGTATGGTAAGCAGTGTTACAAACTTTGGCCGTAGTGGCCTGTACGATTGGGTTATTCAGCGTCTGAGCGCTGTGATCCTTGCGGTTTACACTCTGTTCCTGCTGGGCTTTGTAATCGCTACACCTGATATGAGCTT
>JAYNJA010000012.1:0-1014 GCA_038109705.1 Thalassolituus sp.
CAATGCTTCTGGGGCCGGTAACACCTTTTGTTGCAGGTGCTCATGCATCCATGGACTCTAAAGCCGTTGCAGAACAGTACGAACACAAACGTTTCGGCAACATGACGCCAATGACAGATGAAGACATGGCGGACGTTAGTGGTCAGGGTCTCGCTGAGAACGTGGCTCATCTGGAAGATATCCTGAATGGCGCTGCCAGCGACAGTGATGCGCCAGAAACAACGGTCATGGCTGCGTTAGAAACAATTGCTCCGGGCCTGAACCTCCTGACTGATTACGAAATCAGTGACGTCGAGTATTACGATGACGGCCCCGCCACAACCCTTAATGAAGATGGTTCATTAAATGTGAAAGTTCCAAAACGCATTGGTGAAATCGCATTCCGCGATGTGAATTTCAGAGGAGCAAACGGACCAGCCATGGGTGATCTGATCATCAAAGATTTTGGTATGTCTGAGCAGTCTAAAATTACCATCAGGCTGCGTCCTTAACATGAATTCAAAGACACATAACGAATACACTAGACTGTATGCGCCACTGATTACACAAAGTCACATTTAACCCGGACAATTGGAGCCGACTCCACCCCTCGGACCAATTCAATACCAGCAAAGCAGGCGAAGAGCGCCTCTTTGCTGTTTCATAGCAACTTCATGTCTTAAACCATAACAAGAAACATGAGGTCGCCATGGACGCTTTCGTATTCATATCTGAGTCACGCAGTTTTTTAATGCGCAGTCTTCTTTTAGCTGGTTGCGCGTTTGCTTCATCTTATGCAGTAGCTGAGGCTCAGGAAGAATCTGGTGTTGCACCGGTACTTCCATCAGACCCAGCTTCACTTGCCGCGCGTGTAGGTATGAAGTGGGTGGAAGACGACACCATGTCTGCTCACGTCGCACAAGGGTTCGCAGATAATGTGGAATATCTTGAGAATGTGATTGAACAGACTGGACCCGTAGACCAGGCACCAGAAACTGCATTAATGACGACAGTCGAAATCGTCCTCCCGTTCTT
>JAYNJA010000012.1:1024-3293 GCA_038109705.1 Thalassolituus sp.
CTTGCCGGCATTCACTGGCTACGAAATGACTGGCATTGAATACGATGATCCGTTAGCAGATAAGGTTATCTACAACGAAGATCAGACTGTCAGCCTGATATTGCCAAATCGTATTGGTGAAATCGCCTATCGCGACTTTAAGGCAATGGATAGCTCAGGTGCAGCATTGGGAGATATTATATTCAGTGAAATAGAGCTTCTTGACGGTTCTCAACTGATTCTTCATCGTCACAGACAATAAACCCCTGCTATCGCAAACTGTCCGATAGTTCACGCCAGATTTTTCATAAAAAAATCTAACGTCCAGACCAAACGCGCCCTTCAGGTTTTTCCAATCGAATTATCTGAACGGGCTCAAAGAGCCTGTGTCAGAGTCCCATTCTTAATAAAAAGAATGGAACTCTCACTATGCGTTCGACAATTTCAAATACACTTCAGTGTCTGTTATCGCTAAGCATTTGCACGACGTCATTTGCAGCACCGTCTATGGAGGAGCTCGAACAGCGTATCGGCCTTAAGGGAATACCTGACTCCGGTTTATCTACTGTTAATGCATTTGGTATTGAAGAGGATAGCCAATACCTTATCGATCTGGCGAACAACAATGGCCCCGATGAAATCAGTGGACAAAGTTTCATCATGATGACTTTGCAGGCAGTATTGCCAGGGCTTAACTTTGTTGGCGACTACCAGATCTCAGGCGTCGAGTACCTTGATCCGGAAGGCCCCAGAAGCATAATCAACGGTGACGGTACTATTTCTCTGGTATTGCCATCACGGATTTCAGAGATCTCATATATTGGTATGAAACTAAATCCAGAGGATAGCGCGATTATTGGCAATCTCCTTTTCAAAAACATTGAAATTGAAACAGGATCGACAGTTACACTGCTCCCTCGCCCTGAGGGCC
The DNA here is from genome assembly GCA_038109705.1 of Thalassolituus sp. Lineage (GTDB taxonomy): Bacteria > Pseudomonadota > Gammaproteobacteria > Pseudomonadales > Oceanobacteraceae > Thalassolituus. Next base: position 1,935 of record JAYNJA010000012.1, read on the forward strand.
AATAGACTTATAGAACCCCGAAAGAAAAAACGGGAGCCATTGGCTCCCGTTTTTTTACTCCTCAGAAGATTACTTAATAAGCAACCAACAGAGGTACGAAGGCTACTAACAACAATGCCGTTGCCATGGTAACCAATGGCAGGAGGATCTTCTCGTTGCGATACCAGAAGTTCTCGCCAATAACTTCTTCCTTCGACAAGCGGACTTCTTCTTCGCCCACAACCTGCCTCGTTAAGAGGTGGTTCAATGCTACCGGTGGACTCAGGTAACCGAGTTCAAACGCTACCAGAGTTACCATCCAGAAGTGAACCGGATCGATACCACTGTCGTAAGCGATACTTGCGATTGTCGCACTCACAAGAATCACAGCACCGTATGGATCCATTACCATGCCGATAACTACCAGGATGGCAACCAGCAGGCCCATAGCAAGCCAGATGGAGCTGAATTCCGTCGGTACCATGGTCATCACCTCGGCACGCTCAATCACACCACCGATACTCACGGACATCCCCATCAGCATCAGCAGAGCACCAATGTGGCCTGTTGTCTCAGTCGTCGCTTCACGAATCGTTTTTTCGATGCTGTCACGACCAGATTTCAGATCTTCATAGCTCTCTTCAAGACGATGTTCGACGTAGTCGATGTTCATGTTTTCGCGCTTAAGTACATCCTTTTCCTGAGACAAACGCTCATAAATCAGAATTACCAGCAACAGAACAGGTAGAATGATTGGCGCAGAAAACTCATCCAGATACGCGTTCAACAGAAGCGCGTAGACAACCAAGGTAACGCTGATCAGGATCACGTATGGAATAAGAGGCTTCAGAGCATCTTTAAACTCAGGCCAGACGTTAGCCTGTGGGCGCTGTACAGTAACAGGTTCCTTACGCGTGATCAGCGCATAGAACGCAAACAGTACGGTAGTCAGGAAGAATACCTTCACACCCCAGCCAAATAGCTGGTCCGTAGTTACTTCGTTATTCAGCGCAGCAACAATCACAACCAACAGACATGGACGTAGAACCACACCCAGTGAACCAGACATTGCCGTTGCCGCCAACGCAAGCTGACGACGTGCACCGGCACGACGCATCTCCATGTAGATCAGACCACCCACAGCAATAACAAAAATACCAGAACCGCCTGTATAGGCTGTTGGAACTGCGGCTAGTGCAACCACTGCGACTGCCAGCATTTCTGGTGGCAGGTTAAACGGACGGAAGATGTTAAATACTTTCTGCGCCATTTCGGTACGCTTGAGCAGCATACCAATCCAAACGTAAAGACCCACATTGAGGAACAGCTGAGACAGTTCCATCATCTGGTTCAGATAAATACCAATACCTGCTGGGTGAC
>JAYNJA010000012.1:3303-17447 GCA_038109705.1 Thalassolituus sp.
CTGGTGCGGCGTCATTCGGAATCACAATCATCTGGAAAAGAGTCACCGCCAGTGGTGCACCGAAACCAAAAATCCAGATCCAATGAAGAATCGCATGTTCAGTACTGACCTCAATACCAGCCGAAAAGGCTACATTTTTGAAGCTATATACGGAATAGAACAGAATAAGGAAGGCAATAAACTGCGCACCTGCCGCAACGCGGTAGTCCATGGCTGTCACCATCGGACGTAGCGCAATATGGTGTCGACGGAACAGAGCCGTACCACCACAGATAAGAACCAGAACCGCCAGCATAATGCGCTGAGTTGCCATGCCCAGCTCACCGAAATTGGCAACACCAAGCTCGACTGAACGGAAGAGCGTTACTGCTGGCGTGATACGGTCTTTGGTCGCATTATATTGGTCGTATTTGATCTCACACTGAGCTTGTGCAGCCTCAAGTGACTTACGCATCACAACAGGATTAACCGGCTCTGGTGCAAACAGATCAAATTCATCGACGGGTTGGTTATTTCGCTCCTGAACGATGCGCGCCAACTCTTTATCGATGTCCATATTCAGGTTACAGGACGGTTCTACCGGGTCGTGCCGCAACATAAAGTATCCTTCCCAGACACTTTCCCCCAGTTGCAGCAATTGCGCGTGCATTGTGTGACTGGTATTCAGAATAATAACGAATACCAGTACCAGGAATGCAGGTAACGCGGCGAGCCATTCGTATACCGTACGGTTGCCCGCACGTACGTTCTGCTCCATGAAAACACCTCTTTTGATTATAAAAGAACCGAAGTCGGACGACTTCGGTTCTGGGCCCCCAATACCTGCTCCCCGGAGACTGGCGTCTGGAAAAGCAGGCTTACTACATCACGTTGTTATTCGAGATTTTCAACACACTCTGCGTTGGCAGGGTTCTCTTTACAACGAAGGTTCTTGAGAAGCTTCAGCATCCTGCCATCGTAAACGCCTTCGTCACGCAGTGTGATACGAACCTGTCGCAGCATCTCGTCGTACTCTTTCTCCTGAGCTTCTGGCAGATCTAACCAGTAGTGCTCTTCAATTTCATCCGTATGCGTCTGAATGCTCTTGATGGCACGATCAAACAGACTCGCTACGAACTGACGCGATTTCAGTGCGTATTCAGACGTGAATTTCTCGCGGTGGAATACCAGTTGGAAATCAAGGTACGCCAGGTTGTAACGAACAATTGCACCTTTGTCACCCAGGCCTTTGTACATTTCCAGAGGCTTGTACGCGATCGCAGGAGCGTATGCGATATCAACGCTACCGTTGTTGAACTTACCAGAGAAGTTTGCAGAGTTAGACGGTACTACCGCTGCGCCCACGTGATTTACCATCTTGATTGATGGCTCATCGTAATCCAGAGTCGCAATACGCTTACCGGACATTTCTTCAACTGTGTCGATAGAACGGTCATTCACAAACAGATAAACCGCACCTGCTGGAATAATACCACCCACTTCGTAACGCTCGCTCTGAACGTATTTAGCTGCGTTAGGTGCGGCAGTCATCTGCACAACCTGACGCATAATATTGTCATTTGGTACTGCACCGATTGCTTCAATAGTGGATGCAAACTTGCTGTAAGGGCGGGCGCGCGCGCCAGTCATTACAACACCATCACACTGCTGTGCTTTGAAGTCATCAGATGCAATTTTTTCATCCGTATAAGCGTGCAGCTTGATTTCGATACCTTCACTGAGTGCAAACTCGCGGTAGTCTTTCATCAGGCCGAACATTGGTCCACTGGTGCCCAGTGGATCGTAAATACAGATATCACGTTGTTCTAAAGCACTCGCGAACGGTGCCAGGGTCATAGCCGCAATGGCCAATAATTTACGCATATGCATTCCTTAATCTAACAGGTCGTCGATATCCATCGCTGGAGCGGCGCTTTCATCTACGTCGTCCCAGAAAGTACCGAACTCGCCAACTGGTGTACGGGAACCTGTAGCGTCAGTCCACATACGATCAGAAACAGCACGGATCTGACGGCTTGCTACAACATCCAGAAGGCGGTAATCGCGATGGCTTGGGTTAGTTTTAAGAGAGGCGGCATGACGACGGATAGCATCTTTAACGCGGTCAGTGTGACCACCACCGTCGGCAACCAGAATTTCTACAGCATGAGCCAGACGCACACCATTTTCAGTGGCTGTACGTGAAGCAGTTTCCAGTTCAACCCATGGATCTACACCGTCAGGAGCAGTATCAGGCATTAGGATATACAGGCCTGCCTGAGCTGCGGCCGGAATACCCCAGTATTCTTCATTATCCAGACATTGCAGGCCACGAACCGCTTTCATCGCTATATCTTTAGGTACGTTAACAACGCTCTGCGCTTTCAGGTCGTTCAGCACAGCCTGCAGACCTGCGAGGTTACCCAGAGTCCAGTAAACACCTTCATCGTGGTTCAGGCTTGGGCATTTTTCACCCGGCTCGCCAAACTCATCAACCATGTGCTGGTACGAGCGGTGCTGGCGGGTGGCCGCAATCGCATACTGACGCTTTTCACGGATACGGGCGTCTTTCGCCTCATTAATGTTCTGGTTTTTGAAGGCCCGGATGTAAGCCAGGCTCTCTTCGATGGCTTTTTCTTCTGCACACGAGCCCGCCATCATGTTCATCATGAGGTTGGCCAGATCGTCGGTAGAAGTAACGCGGGTAAATGCGTTGACCAGCGGCTGCAAGCCCTGCGTAGTAGCACAGGCGACGCCCACATCATCGATAGTCATGGTGTAAGGAGTTACGTGGCGATCAGTCAGGTCATATACAACCCAACCCATCTGCATATAAATAATGCTACAGCCAGACAACGTGACCAGTGTCATCGCTGTGACGAGTATACGAGAGAGAAACGACATGACGCCCCCATCAGAATCAGTGTTTTTTTTATTATTCTCCGGACTCAGAGGACCCCGGAAGGTTCGTAGCACAGAGAATATCCGGTTTATGCACCGAATACCAATGCAAAACTTCTTAAATACAACTTGTTGTAAAGTTATTGGAAATTACGGGCCACATAAAGGTTATTTGGTGCCAAGGCCTAGTGTAGTATGACGCCACTGCAAGTGAGACTTCTATCGCAGTAACAGGGGTAAAAACCCCAATTATTGGGTGAAAAACGACGTTTACACTCCTTAAATAGTCATTTAATGCCACTCAGAGATGTTATTTTTCGCCACACAGCCCGCCTTACACCTGTATATTATGGCAGGTTCCCACTCGCCCTGGAGATAGTTTCCAGACATTGTATTCTAAGTGTCCATCATTTTTTTCAATGAGGACAAAGTCACATGGTAAAAATAACTGGTTGCAAAACTTCTTTTGCAGGGCATAGTGAAAAGGTAACCCGGACTTCTTGGAGGGAGCGTTTCTGAACGATCTCCTGAAAGCTCTGCCGGCTCAAGGCAGACGTTACATAGCCGGCGCAACTAACGCCCGGCAGTCCCAGACGCTCAACCTGAGTTGGATCGTCGCCCCCTCCTCCGCCCCTGAATTCCCCCTCTTGGATGTCACACGTTCTGTATCCGCCATGGTTTTCGGCAGATCACCGAACCTCTGTGCTCCACTGACTGAAGCAAGCAGGAGAGTGTCCTTATGGCCGCGCGTAAATCCGATACCAAACTGTATGTAATCGATACCAATGTTCTGATTCATGATCCAACTGCGGTTCTGAATTTTGAAGAACACCAGGTAGTCATCCCTATGACCGTACTGGAGGAACTGGATAAGCTAAAAATGGGCAAAGCCTCCATCGCTACCGATTGCAGGGAAGCAATCCGACAGATCGACAGGTTGATCGGAGATGCCAGCCCAACAGAAATTGCGAAAGGCATCCCGATTCAACGACCAGATGGAAATTACCAGGGACACTTTTCCATTTTACTCGACAACTTCCAGCCCCCCCGCCGAACACTGCCCGACGACCTCAACGACAACAAAATCATTAACAGCCTGATCGCACTTCAGGAAAAGTATCCAAACCGCGAAACCATTCTGATCACGAAAGACATCAACATGCGCCTCAAGGCTCGTGGCTGCGGCGTTGGTGCACAGGACTATCAGAACGACCAGTTGCTGTCTGACGTTGAATTACTCGAAACAGGTTATCACCATGTGGAAGACAGCTTCTGGGAAACACAATCGAGTGTCGAAACCTTCCACGATGAAACCGGGACTTACCACCGGATTCCACTGCAAGACCTGCCCGAGGGGATGGTGGTTAACCGCTTTATCACCGACGACAAAGGCTTTGTTGGTAAAGTGCATCAGATTGGCGAGGAAGCTGCACTGATCAAAGATTATCCGAATGAGCAGCTAATGCAGACCAGCGCCTGGGGCCTGAAGCCACGGGACACGGCTCAGGCGATGGCTCTGGATCTGTTACTCGACCCGGATATTCATCTCGTCACCCTGACAGGCCAGGCTGGCTCAGGTAAAACTATTCTTGCACTCGCCGCAGCCATTGAGATGACCGTGGCTACAGGGCAGTTCCGCCGTATCATTGCAACACGTAGCACCCGTGGCCTTGATGAAGACATTGGCTTCTTGCCGGGAACAGAAGCAGAAAAAATGGAACCATGGCTTGGCGCCATTACGGATAACCTGGAAGCGCTGCATTGCGACGATGAACACGCTACCAGCAGCGTCGATTACATCCTGCAGAAAGTGCCGCTGCAATTTAAATCTCTGAATTACATTCGGGGCCGCAGCTTCCAGCACAGTCTGATTCTGATCGACGAATGCCAGAACCTGACTCCACATCAGATGAAAACCATCATTACCCGAGCCGGCGCAGGCAGTAAGGTAATCTGTCTGGGGAACCTAGCCCAGATTGACACCCCTTACCTCAGTCCGATCAGCTCAGGACTCACCTATCTGATCGAGCGCTTCAAAGACTTCCCTCACGGTGGAACCATACATTTGCAGGGCTCCCCACGCTCTGAACTCGCAGAGTACGCAGAAGCACATCTTTGACGGTTAGTCAGGTGTGAACTATAACAAAAGAGGGCTTCGGCCCTCTATTTTATGACTCACCTGACAAACCATGGATGCGATTATGAAAACCCTGCTTGCTGCCCTGCTGTCATTGCTGATGCTCCCGACAATGGCAGAAGAAGTGATTTACGAGCTGGAATTTGAAACCGATTCGAACTGGGCCAGTGTCGAAATTCGGGATGACGCCGTCTTCGTTAATGCTCCGGCCGACAGCGCGATGAGCATTACCGCTAAAGACGGGCTTCGGGCGTTCAATATCTCACCCAAAAAAGTATACCTGCGCGCTAAATCGCGAGGCGTGGTAAACATGAATCTGTTCGTGAAATCACAGAATAATGTACTGGGGCTGACTCTCTGCAAAGGGTCCCGAAACAGCTACAGTTGGATCAAATCTGACCAGTCCCGTCAGAAGAACGACCTGAAAGAACCCGATCACTGCGAGCAGCATGCTCTTGTTCTGAATCTGTTCTAAGGCTTGCCACCTGACCTTGCATTAGTGTTCAGTATTCAATAAATGCCGGCTTTCTTCGGCAAAGCCGGTGCCGACTTCGGCATAATAGTTGAATACGACATCGACACCGAGCTCTAACAGCTCAACCCGCTCATCGTCGTACCGTGCTACCGCAGCAGTCGAGCCTTCAAAACCGGCGAGACTCATCATCTGCAACGTCGCCAACATCTCGCTTTGTGATGGCAGTGCAAGCATGACCAAGCGGATTTTGCAGTTTGCCGCTTGCTGCCAGAACTCAAGGTCATCGGCATCCCCTGAGATCACATTGAAATTTTCTTCCCGCAGTAGCTGAGCACGGTCAGTGTCGGACTCCAGTCCCCACACTCCCACGACTTGTTCATCAGCAAGAGACTGATAAGCCCCCTTTCCAACACGCCCCATACCCACAATTAATACATCGAACGACGCAGGTATCTTGAGCGACTGATGCGCCCCTTCCCGTTCAAACCGGTTAATAAGCGCAAAGAAGCGCGCATATATACGGTGTGCCTTGCGAAATAGCACGGTACTGATCAAGAAAGAGACTGACATTGCCAGCGCGATCATCACCAGCCACTCATTGCTGAGCCAGCCTTGTTCAACTCCCATGTCAGCAACAATAAGACCAAACTCGCTGTAATTACTCAGCGCAAGCGCGGTCAGAAATGCGGTCCGCCCTGATAGTCCGAAGAGTACAAAGGTAAAATAGAAAAGAACAAACTTAACAACCAGCAATGCCGTCAGACCAATCGTGACCGGTAACATATCGAGCGTAGGCAATGCGGTGAAACCTATCGACAGGAAGAACCCGATCAGAAACAGATCCTTGAAGCTCATCAACGTCTTGTACAGCTCTGACGACTTTGTGTGCCCCGCTACCAGAATCCCCATCAACAAAGCGCCAAGATCACCTTTTACACCGAGGGCAGCAAAGAGCTCATATCCCCCAAGAGCCAGGAACAGACCGGTGAGTGGCAGCAACTCACCATGTCCGGAGCGCTCCATTATCCAGAACAGCACGGGGCGTAATATTGGCAGACCAAGTAGAGCAAGAGCCCATTCATCGGGAATTTTACCCGTCGCAGCAACGAGAAAGATGACGGCGATAATGTCCTGAACAATCAGAATCCCAAGGGCAAGACGACCGTGGCGTACCTTAAGCTCGGACGCCTCTTCCAGCATTTTCACCACAGCAACCGTCGAGGAGAAGCTCAGGGCAAATGCAATCAGAGTGGCCGTGATAACATCGACCTGAAAAACCTGGCTCAGCCCCAACCAGGTAGGTATAGGTAACGCGACTACAGCCAACAGAAGCCAGCCGCTGGTCTGTACCAGAGTACTACCCCAGACCTCTTTCCGGATCAGAGCTTTAAGATCTAGCTTAAGCCCGATAGTAAACAGCATCAGAGTAATGCCGAGCGACGCCAATTCATCCAGTAATGGCGTTGCTTCCATTCCTACTGAATTAAGAACGAATCCCGCGACGAGAAAACCAATCAAAGGCGGCAGCGTTAACTGCCGCGCAAGAAGTCCAAAACAGAAGGCAATAAGAATCCAGAGAAAATCCATAAATGTCCGGTCAGGTGTCTTATAACGCTGTCACCGTGCCAGTCTACATCAAACCTCTGGTATTCCAACTTGCCCTAAGTCGCTATTAACGACGAATCAGAGTGGCAGCTGGAAATTCACATAGGTCTGACTGTCGGCCCCATCGCCGGATAATCCTTTCGCGACCCCAAAGACCAGAGGTGCAACCAGGCGATACCCTGTAATGGTATTGAAACGCAGCTCCAGGCCCGCACCCATTACAGCATCCGGATCATCCGAGTTACTCCAGGCACGACCACGCTCAAGAAAGAGCGCCGCCTCTACATCGCCTATCGCTAAAGGCAACAAGCCAAGGCCACGGTTTATCTCTGTCAGCTGAGTCGCAAGAACAAGACGCTCCCGCTCAACAAAGCGTCCAAATTGTTCGCCGTTACCAAAGCCGCGAAGACTGAATTGATCCCGACCGAATAGACCGTAGTCGTCACGCGGTGGAACACCACCAAGATCCCAACCCGGTACCTCGGCAGATGCTGCACCAAGAAGAATATCGAGCTCCAACAAATGACGCCCTGCGATATCCCACATATAACGACCTTCTAACTGAACACGGGCACCATCAAAGTCATCATTCAACAGGCTGTAGTCTTCGATTAATGCTTGTCCAGAGAAGCCATAGCCCCCCGGAGCATGCAGCAGATCCTGCGCGGGTGAATACGTCAGTGCCAGTCCCGGAACATATTCTGAATACTCGTCGTCACCACTAATGACGACATTACTTTCAACCTGAGAAAAGCGCAGACGCTCACCACGAATTGCAGCATGCAGACCCAGCTCTTCATTAAGTCCACTGGTTAACCAGAGTCGCTGTAGCATCCACTCATCTGAACGGATCACTGTGTAATCAGATGAAAATATATCAAAATCATAAAGCTCATTATCACGCGGAAAGCTGAGAATCCAACGCTGATACTGGTAAGCCAGATACGCATTAGCCCCCGTACCATCGACGCCGGTACTCACTGCCAACTCATAGGCATGACGTCCGAGAGCATCACTACCCATAAGACTGACACCAAAATCAGTCCCTGCATCCGTACTATTAAAATACGGCAGCCAGAAGTATGGGCGCAGGGTCTTCCAAGGTGTGTACTCAACCACGTCACCAGTTACTACAGGCTCTGGCAAACGCCAGTCTGCACTATGCCCAGTTGTCAGCGATGACGGAGTAGACAGCTCAGCCTGACTGGCCATGCCCGACGTGCGCATATCTTCGGCATTATGAAGACGGAAGCCCCGCGCAGAGTACTCCTGAATCCACAAACGATCTCCAGTCAGCCAGGGGTCGAAAGCACCACTGTCTGAAGTGCGCAATACCACCGGCGTAACACTATCCCATTGCCAGGCGGCGAAACGGCTGCCGTAATCTGCAACATAGAGAAGCTCGCCGTTATCTCTACCACTATAACGCGGAGAGGCCTCGGTCTCCGGGGTATCCGTCAGTAGCTCCCAGCGAATATCGTCCGCAGTGCTGCTGGCAAGATCCCAGGAGAATCCGGGACGCTTATAAGCCGCCGTAACCACCTTGCCATCCGGGGCAATATCAAACTCGCCGATATATTCGCCATAACCGCCCCGCCAGAGCACAGACTCATCACCTTCCGGGCTGATCAATAACAGATGAGACGCACCTTCGCGGAAGGAACTGGCCAGGAAACCAGAGCCATCAGGTAGCCAGCGCACCAGGCTGATCCGGGCCCCGGTAGTCAGACGCTGCCAGTCACTATCTTCATCAAGAAGCCAGATATCACCAGAGAGCCTACCGCTGGCGTATTGTGTATTAATCACGGCTGCAATGTTGCCGCTATCAGTAACGTCGATATCAGCCACCCGGTCCGCCTCTGCGATAACATCACACTCATCAGCGATACAACGACGTAGTTCAGGCTTATCCTCATCGTTGCGAGCGACAAAGTACAAGGCCTCCTCATTCGCCGTAGTTACTTGCTGACGCCACATGTCAGGAGAGCTATCGGTGATAACGGCTTTTCCACCGCCAAAGCGCACTTCCATCGCAACGCGGAAGTCTTCCCACAAGTCACTGAATGACTTCCCATAAATCTGACGAGCCGATGCGTTCTGGGCAATAAAAGGCACCATGACGCCACTGTAGTATTTCAGCCACTCCTGAAACACGGCTTCGCCATAGGTCTGAATGAGGTATTCAACAAAAAACGCGCCATACAGGTAGTACTGCCCATATGGCCAGTCAGAGCTGCTCATTGCCGCCTGATCCATAGTCGAAAACTCACCTGACAGAACTTCTTGTTCCATCTGCATCTGGTACCAGGTCGATGCCAGGCGGCCAGTGCCGGCCTCATAGTCAGTCTCCAGATAGACCGCCAGGCCCTCAATTAGCATTGGAGTTGTCAGGGCATGCGGGAACAACACAGGAAGGCGACCAAAGATTCTCTGTAACGAATCCGGAGAACGAGTCACCGTTTCCATATGCAGAATATGGACATATTCGTGACGAATCAGCAGTGTCAGCCAGTCACTGTAATTCTCCAACCCATTAACCTCATAAGGCGGGGTGATATAGAGGCGAATCTGTGGAAAGGGAAAGAAGCTTGCCCAGCCATTGGCGAAGTCCTGGTCATCCGAGAGCACTAACTGGGTTTTATAATCCGGTGCGGAATTAAAGAAAGGCACCAGTGAAGCATGTTGCTCTTCTGCAATACTGAGTACCTGAACCGCCAGCGCCTCGTAGGCCTCTCCATCAGGGAAATGCACTTCGAAGTGCTCCGACCCTTTTGTCAGCCACCCTGCCTTCCCCGGGCCATCCCAAGCGACCGGTTCAGCTGACGCACTCAGCGTCATACTTAAAGACATAAGTAAAAATAAACACACTCTCAACAACATACGTAATTTCCCTGTTTGGTGTTTTTTATGCGATGGCTGTACCGCACAAATAGGCGCCACATTCGGCGACCACATAGTAAAGCGCGTAAGCGATAGTGAAAACCGCCTTACACGACATTCGATTAGAGAATTACCCACAAGGCCGGTAAAGTGCGCGCATCTGAATACAGGACCATCCTATGGAACTTGAAATCATCTACATCGACGACCATCTGGTTGCGATTAACAAACCCAGTGGACTGCTGGTTCACCGTAGCGAAATTGACCGTCACGAAACCGCATTCGCGCTACAACTGGTCAGAAATCAGATCGGTCAGCGCGTATACCCGGTTCATCGTCTCGACAAGCCAACCTCAGGAGTGCTGGTGTTTGCACGGCAGCCAGAAACGGCCAGCCTCGTAGTTGAGCAATGGCGGCAGAGGGATGTTGAAAAACATTACCTGGCGATCGTACGGGGCTACATGCCAGAGTTTACGCACCTGGATTACGCCATGTCGCCACCGGTCGATAAGTACGCCAAACACGAGCGAGTCAAACCGCCCCAGGAAGCGATCACCGACTTTACCTCACTGGCGCAGGTCGAAATCCCGGTTGCGGTAGATAAGTATCCACAGTCACGCTACTCATTGCTCGACTGTCGCCCGCACACAGGGCGCAAACATCAGATCCGCCGCCACCTGAAACACCTCAGCCACCCGATCATCGGCGATGCCCGATACGGCAAAGGTCGACACAGCCGTTACTTCCGCGATCACATGGATGCTCCCCGCCTGCTTCTCCATGCCTGGTCATTGTCCATGGAGCACCCAATCACAGCTGAAGCACTAGAGTTGATTGCTCCACCAGACCGGATACTGCGTCAATTATTTGAACGCTTCGAATGGACTCTGGCCTTACCGGAAACACTGCAGTCGAGCCTTTGTCACCCTCCTCATCCGTCTATGGATGCCTTTATTCAAGGGCCTGATAGCGAAAACCCTGATGAAATGTGACCTGCGCACGGTTACCCACACATTCTGTGGATAACTTTGGGGATAGGTTTTTAAAAAACGCCTGCAGGCCCCGTAAAATGGGGCCTTCTGTCATTTTGCTGAAAAAATTACCAAATATTTTTTTCAATAAAATCAAAGAGTTGCGAGTACTTTATTGAAATAAAGGGTTTTTGACAGTTCGGTGTCGGTTACTTCACGTCAAGCATTTTTTGTGTGCATAACCAGAAATAAATTTCTCTGGGGCTGTCAACCTCCGGAACAACATATTTCCTAATTTTTTTATCAGATTGTCGCAGAATGTCTCGGCTGAGTTTCCCACAAAATCTGTGGATAACTTTGTGGGAAAATATTTGAAAAACGTCTCCATCCCCGATAATCACGGGGACCTTATCAAATTGTATGTTTTTTAACCACTAAAAAAACCCTTATTTTTCAATAACTTATGAAAATCAATAGACAGTTTAATAAAACCTACGCCAAATTGACACATTTTTCCGGCCACTCAATGACGTGTGTATAACATCGCACCAAAATCGTTCCGGATGCACCGAAAAGCACCCCTAATTCATTTTTAAAACGCAAGACTTAAAGAGTCATTCAGGTAACTTATTTTCCCCTGCGCCGAATACTACCTGTGCATAACTTTGTGTGCAAAAACTGGAAAAATACCTCAACACCTCAGGATATAAGGCATTCACCGCACAAAAAACTATTCACACCTAAAGAACAGCATAAAAAAATGGCATAAAAAAACCCGCCGAAGCGGGTTTTACTGAAATACTGACAGAATAGTCAGTAATCAGAGGCCTAAACGCTCAGCCAATTTCGATGCTTCAAGATAGCCCGGGATAAGCTCACCATCCGTTGTCACCATGGCTGGCGTACCACGCACACCAATTGCGCGCCCCAAACTGAACTGTGCCGCTACAGGAGTCTGACAACTGGCTTTGTCTCCCAGCAACGCAGTCATCTCGTTATATTTCGCGTCAAACTTATCTACTGCCGCCTGCTGACCAGAACGGGCACCACGATAGAGCTGTGATAATTCACCCTGCAGCGTCTTCATCTCTGTCATCGCTACTGCACGATCATCCTGACACCAGACATAATTGATCTTGCGGTACGATTCAGTAGTGCCAGAACCGTCCTGCTCATTTATACCTGCCCGTGGGTAGGCAAGATAACGCACGGTAATCCCCAGAGCGTTAATATCTTCGATTTCATTATGCAGCTTCTGGCAATATCCACAGTCAATGTCAGTGAAAACATTGATTACGGCTTTCTCTTCACCATCGGCCTTAAACAAAACAGTGTCTTTATCAGGAATTGCGGCCATCTCCGCCGCGCGACGAACCTGCATACGAGAATCGCTGACATTTGTTACCTGGCCTGCCCCCAAACGATACAGTGTTCCATCGGCAATGATGTGCTTCATATCGGGCATCATATGCATCACTGTGCCGTCGACCATCATGACTTCATACACCTGACCGTCGGCCAGAGGTACTACCTCGGTCACCATGGCTCGAGGTCCCAGTGCATTCTGCATGGCAGCCTGCACTTGCGGCTTCAGATCATCCGCAGCCCACGCCGGGCTACTGATCAATGCACTGCTCATCAGCGCAAGTAAGGTTTTCTTCATAATTACAGCCTTGCTGAGAAATGGTGGCCTCATCCTGAGGCATGTCTTCACGGTTCAGACCTTAGCAGGAATATGTGTTCTTCAGACACAAAAAAACGGGCACGAGGCCCGCTTTTCGGTAAAGAAAGGTATTTCCGGAGAAATTAAACCTTTTCTTTGATACGTGCAGACTTACCGCTACGCTCACGCAGGTAGTACAGTTTCGCCTGACGTACATCACCACGACGCTTAACAGCAATGCTGTCAACCAGTGGGCTGTGAGTCTGGAAAGTACGCTCAACGCCAACACCGTGAGAGATCTTACGCACGGTGAACGCAGAGTTCAGGCCACGGTTACGCTTACCGATAACCACACCTTCAAACGCCTGCAGACGCTCACGGGTACCTTCTTTTACTTTAACCTGTACGACAACGGTGTCACCAGGGCCAAACGCAGGGATAGCATCTTTCAGCTGTGCGTTTTCAATCTGCTGAATGATTGGGTTCTTGTTGCTCATTGTTCGCTCCTTAACAGTCTGACGAGCTGTCAGCGTGCTCGTTCAGATACTCTGTCAATAACTTTTGTTGCTCGGTTGTCAGTTCCAGTTCAGCCAGCAAATCCGGTCTGCGCTGCCAGGTACGTCCAAGGGCCTGCTTAAGGCGCCATTGGCGGATCTTCTCGTGATTCCCGCTCAGCAGTACCTCTGGTACTGCCTGACCTTCGTAAACCTCAGGTCGTGTGTAGTGTGGGCAATCCAGCAAACCATCCATAAAGGAGTCCTGCTGGGCAGACAGCTCATGGTTAAGTACACCAGGTACCAACCGGATCACGGCATCCATTAGCGTCATTGCTGGCAGCTCGCCACCGCTGAGAACGAAATCGCCGACAGACCATTCTTCGTCGACTTCAGCCTCAATCAAACGCTCATCAATACCTTCGTACCGCCCGGCAACTAAGATCAGCTTGTCGTGCTGAGCAAGCTCAAGCACCCCTTCCTGATCCAGCTTACGGCCCTGCGGTGACATATAAATCACCTTAGCACCGTCACCAGCTTCTGCTTTCGCAGCATGGATGGCATCCCGTAATGGCTGAATTTTCATCAGCATTCCAGGGCCACCGCCGTACGGACGATCGTCCACTGTCTGATAGTTGTCGTGGGTGAAATCACGAGGATTCCAACACGTTACACTGACTTTTTCCTGTTTGACCGCCCGGCCACTGACACCTTGCTCGGTGAGTGCCTGAATCATGTCAGGAAACAGCGTTACAACTCCAAACCACACCGGTATTCACTCCTCTCTGGCCCTGTTCGGCCCAGGGGTTAAAAATCCGGTTCCCAGTCTACCTGGACCAAACCGCCGTCCAGATCGACCTCAAGAACGTATTGATCCACAAAAGGCAGCAGCCTTTGTTGCTGATCACAGCTGCCTTCACAAGGCTTAACTGCCATCACCTGATTACCGCCACCGGAATCAAACAGTTCTTCTACCTGGCCCAGTACCACCCCATCGGTATTTACTACCTTAAGGCCAACCAGCTGGAACCAATAATGT
>JAYNJA010000012.1:17457-29955 GCA_038109705.1 Thalassolituus sp.
CTGAGGCTTGCCCTGCAGTACTTTAAACTCCTGCCAACGACCATCCTTACGGATATGCCAGACAGGGTACTCCAGGATATTGGTCATCGGATCAGTGTAGGAATGCACCTTCACCCAGCCCTTAATACCAAATGCAGTGGCTACTTTACCCAGTACATGGATATTGCTGTCAGACACTGCTTACCTCCGGGTTATGCTGAATTAAGCTTTTTTAGCGTCTTTCAGCAGCTTTTTAACACGGTCAGTAGGCTGTGCGCCTTTACCCAGCCAGTATTCAACGCGTTCCAGATCAACACGCAGAGCTTCTTCCTGGCCACGGGCAATCGGGTTGAAGAACCCAACACGCTCGATAAAGCGACCGTCGCGAGGCATGCGCGCGTCAGCTACGTTGATGTGATAAAAAGGACGTTTTTTAGAGCCGCCGCGGGCTAAACGAATAACTACCATAAAGTGTGTCTACTCCGGTCGTTTTATCTTGTGGCAGGTTTTGAAATCGCCCACCGTTCAACATTCCTCGACCCGCATCAGCACTGGGCTCAAGCAGGTAAAGGGCCTGTGGCTGCCTGAGCAACACCCAGACAACCCACAAAAAGGGCGCGTAGTTTACGCCAGAAGCCTGTTCAAAAGCAAGGCAAAATAGCCGCAACCCTTGTGCCCCGAGTGACCTGAAAAACCTTACATTTGGTCAATTGAAATCAACTGTGGCTGGGATACCATTCGCGCTTTCCAATCAGCGTACCAGTTACCTCATGATCAGCATTCAGACCATCCAGGACAAAGCCATTGCGCTCAAGAACAACCGTACCTTCGAGTTGTTTGTTGTCGCTGTCATTATTATCTCCGCATTGCTTGTCGGCGCTAAGACCTACGCGATTCCGGAGACTCTGTCTCAGATGATCGTCTGGCTGGATGTCGGCATCACCTTTCTCTTTCTGTTCGAGATCATCGTGCGCTTTATCGCCGAGCCCAATAAGAAGCGCTTCTTTCTTGATGGCTGGAACGTATTCGACACCTTAGTGGTTGTCGTCAGCCTGATCCCGATTGATAACAGTGATATGGCTCTGGTCGGCCGTCTGGTGCGCGTATTCCGGGTACTGCGTATGGTGTCTATCATCCCTGAGCTGCGTACCCTGCTGAACTCTCTGATCCGGGCCTTACCGCAGTTGGGTTATGTTGTTCTTCTGATGTTTATCATCTTCTACATTTACGCCGCGATTGGCGCGACCTTCTTTGCGGACATCAACCGTGAGCTATGGGGCGATATCGCCATTGCCATGTTAACCCTGTTCCGCATCATGACCTTTGAAGACTGGACCGACGTCATGTACGAGACCATGGCGGTGTACCCACTCTCGTGGAGCTTCTACCTGTCGTTTATCTTCTTCACAGCATTTGCCTTCCTTAATATGGTGATTGGTATTGTGGTCAACGTACTGGAAGATGAGCACGCCAAAGAACGCGCAGAGCAGGATGAAGAAGAAGGCAACGCCACGCTGAACGAGCTGCGTGACGAGCTGGCCGAACTGAAAACCATGATCGCCGATCTCAAAGCCAAAGATTAATACACCTCAGCACAGGCAGCGGAGCACCAACATGTACAAGCACAAACTTTATCTGTTCGGTTTTATCTCTGCTGCGGTTCTGATTATTGCCCTCGCCGGTGTCGCCGTTTCGGCACAGATTACTAAAGATAACCTGCGCCAGAGCGCCACGGCCCAGACCCTGCTTTCTGAGCACCAGATGCTCTCCAGTATTTCGTACCGCCTGTTCAAGCAGCTGACCGATGAACTGATCTTTGGCCGTAACGCCAACCAGGCGCTGGTACGTAACAAGCGCCAGATGATCGAAGAGTCACTGCGCGTTATCCGTGAACTTGAGCTTGAGCAACGGGAAGATCTTGGGCCTGCGGCCACCCAGGGCAGTGTCGAAGACACCGATGAACTTGAAGCCCTGATCGAAGAGATCATTACCGAATTTAATGAGGTCATCGCCCTTAATGACCAGACACCACTGAGCCAGCAGGACAGAGTTCAGCAGCTTCTGGAATACACCATTGATAATAAATTCCGCGAAGCCATTAATGCCGCGGTATCCCGCCAGAGCCGCATGGTGTCGGCAACCAATGCCCGCATCGAAGCGCTCAACAGCGCCATTGTCTGGTTCAGCATTATTCTGTGCTTACTCGTGGGGCCTTTTATTGTGTTTGGCTGTGTCTGGCTGTTTAACCAGCTTTATCAGCCGCTGACCATGATTCAGGGCGGCACCCAGATGATCGCCTCAGGGAATTACAACTTCCGCCTGCCAGAAAACCTCGACCGCGAGTTCGACTCTCTGGTGCAGTCTCTTAACCAGATGGCGCAACAACTGGCTGAACACGAACAGCAACAAGACACCATGCGCACTCAACTGCAGTATGAAGTGGACCAGCGTACCTCCGAACTGACCGAAGCGAATAAACAGCTGACCTTGCTTGATGCACGCCGTAAACAGTTTATCGCCGACATCTCCCACGAACTGCGAACGCCATTGACGATTATCCGTGGTGAGGCTCAGGTAACCCTGCGTCAGAACAACCCGGTGATTGATGATTACCGCGGCGCTCTGCAAACAGTACTCGATCAGGTTGTCGGATTGAGTGTGCTGGTAGACGACCTGCTGTTACTTGCCCGGGCCGAGATCAATCAGCTACGCCTGTACCCGGAAAATATCCGCCTCGATGCCATGGTAGAAAATCAACTCGACCATTGGCAGCGTAAATTCCCGCAACGAACTTTCCAGCTGGCGCAGCCAGACGGCGACACCTTCGTGTATGGTGACGAACAGCGCCTGCAGCAGGTGCTGACTGTACTGCTTGATAATGCGACCCGCTATTCACCAGTCGATACCTCCATTACCGTCACCCTCAGTGAAACTAAACAGTGGATAGAGCTAAGCGTTAAAGATCAGGGCGAAGGTATTTCGCCATCGGATTTGCAGTACATTTTTGAGCGGTTTGTGCGCTTTCGCCCGCGCACCGAAGGGTCTGGTCTCGGGCTCTCTATTGCTCGCGTACTGATCGAAGCTCACCATGGTGATATTCAGGTCGAATCAGAACTTGGCCAGGGCACAACATTCACCATCAGGCTTCCTAAACAGGCACAGAGAGAGGTCCAGGCATGAAGGTACTGATCGCTGACGACGAACTCCCACTACTGAGCTTTCTGAAGCGCGGGCTTGAGTCGGAAGGTATCGAGGTGATCTGCGAAAGCGACGTTCATAACCTGATTGCCACTATCTCGAATGAGTCACCTGATGTGGCGGTGTTGGATCGCATGTTTGGTACTACCGACAGCCTGATTCTGCTGCAAAGCATTAAACGTCTGCCGTCACCTCCGATGGTGCTGTTATTAACCGCGATGGATGACATCAGCGACAGGGTTGAAGGCCTGCGGCAAGGCGCGGATGACTACCTGTGTAAACCGTTCGACTTTGAAGAATTACTGGCGCGTATCTACGTTCTCAGTCGACGCAGCGTAATGACCCCTGCCACCAGCTCTGCGCCAAATACAGCAACTCTGTCATGCGGCAGTCTTGTGTTGTCAGCGGATGAACGTATCGCACGTTATAGAAATGAAGAGCTTCCCCTGACACGTCTTGAATACGACCTGCTGGAATTCTTCGTCGAAAACAGCGGCAAAGTATTAAGCCGGGAGCGGATTCTGCATCGGGTATGGCAATCAGAAAAAGACCCGCTGACCAACATCGTTGATGTCTACATCAGCCGGCTAAGACAACGGCTCAGCAGCGCTCACGAACTCCGTATCGAAACGCTGCGAGGAAATGGCTACCGACTGACTGAGCAGCCCGACGCCTGAGGGTGCATTTTTAATTATAGAATTACTTAATCGCTGACAGCAGCTGTGGGTTCAGAACCAGGTTGCGAACGCCGTGAGCGTGGTCTTCGTCAAAACGGTTGTCGTTACACCACTTACCAACAGACTCAATGTCTACCACGGCAACTTCCGGGCGAACGCTCCAGCTTACCTGCAGTGGCGAGCCTTTTTCGTTATAGGATGGGCCAGTAGTCGAACCTGCGTACGCAACCGGAGTACCGGTATCTGTTGGGATATTCAGCGCCTGAAAGTAACCATTTTCTTTCGTCACCGCTGCCATCTCAGTGAAGTCCGCCGCTGAAGAATCATTTGCCAGCACAATGACCTGCGCTTCAACACGCAGCTGCGGGTTCATGATGTTTTCCTGCAGGCAAGAACCCAGAGTCGGGCCTGGCTCAATCTGCGCAGTCGTGTGTACAAAGTGAACTTCGATGGTATCACCCGGTACCAGGCCACCACAGATGTCCGCTTTTACTGGTTTCAGCTGTTTTTTCTCAAGAGAACCATTGTACAGAAAGCCTGTACCGTGCCCCTCGCCGTCACCGTTACCAGCGAATGTAGTGAACTCACCGCCTTTGTGCTCAGCACCAATATGGAAGTGAATGTTGCACAGGTTCATCTGGCTGCGCTCCGGCGCGGTTGCAAACATATTGGTGTTGGTACCAGCAACGGCATCAATATCCCGCGGAGACTGGGGGCCAAATCCCAGACCTGCCGTGTTCTTATCCAGCGCCGCACGCTGCTCAGCAATTACGCTGTCAGCAACATCGTTGATTGGCTCTTTTTTCGCGCCAGCTACTGCAACCGCAGGAACGAGTACAAGCCCTGCCAGCAAAGCGGTATTCAATGTTTTCATTTTAATTCTCCGTGATACAGACACCCGAATACTCAAAGTGTCCGGCCAGAAACGTGGTGAGTTATTTTCTTGTCGTCACTACGTTACTGGCCCCAGCTGAAAACTGCCTGAATAAAAGATTAAAAAAACATTAACAGCGTCGGGATCGTTCAATCTGCGGAACAGTCTGTCACCCAATAGCTCACTACATTTATGGAACAAAGCACGGGTATAACATTCTCACTACTACATACTCTTTGTGAGGAGCGCCTCATGACAAACACCAAACATCTATTCAAACCACTGAGTCTCGGCTCACTGAAAATTCCAAACCGCATGATCATGGCTCCGCTGACCCGCTGCCGCGCCACTGGCCATATGCCGAATGATCTGATGCGCGAGTACTACACACAGCGTGCAAGCGCCGGTCTGATTATCACCGAGTGCACAATGGTAACGCCTGGAACGTCAGCCTTCGCCAACGACCCAGGTATCTATTCGGATGAACAGGTCGAGGCCTGGAAAAAAATCACCGACTCGGTCCATGATGCCGGCGGTAAGATTTTCATGCAGATCTGGCACGCCGGCCGTGCAGCTCACCCGGCACTCAACGACGGTAAAAACACCGTATCGGCCAGCCCAATTGCGATTGAAGGTGGCTCGACGACCCCAGCCGGACATTTTGAGTACGAACAGCCTGAGGCTCTGACCGAAGAAGAGATCAAAGGTATCGTTGAAGATTTCCGCAAAGGTGCAGAAAATGCCAAAAAAGCGGGCTTTGATGGTGTAGAGGTGCACTCCGCCAATGGCTACCTGCTGGACCAATTTCTGCGCGATGGCAGCAACCAGCGCGACGACATCTACGGCGGCTCGTGGCATAACCAGGTACGCTTCCTGAGCGAAGTCATCACCGCTGTATCTGACGTATTTACACCACACAGAGTGGGAGTGCGATTCTCGCCATTAAATGGCTTCAACGATATGAAAGACAGCGACCCGGTAGCGCTGGTGAAATATCTGGCGGCACACCTGAATCCGGTTGATCTGGCGTATGTACACATCATGCGGGCCGACTTTAAAGGCGAGCAGATCGCCGATGTTGTCACGCCATTCCGCGAACTCTATAACGGCACTCTGATTCTGAATATGGGTTACTCACCAGAAGAAGCGGCAGAAGCGATTGAATCCCACACGGCAGACGCCATCGCCTTTGGTACAGCCTTCCTGGCCAACCCTGATCTGCCAGAGCGGATCCGCGAAGGTGCAGAGCTCAATAAACCCGACCCGGATACCTTCTACAGCTCAGGCGCTGAAGGCTATACCGACTATCCAACTATGGAAGAGGCGACGGCATAAGCCTCCGCTTTATCCCTGAAGGAGTAGCGCGACCGCTACTCCTTTTTTATCTGTTAAACGCCTAGCCTTCTACCGGTGTCCCAAGCAAAGCTGCTCCAAGACCTATCCCACCCATAATTCCGAACAGCACACGCTTATTCCCTTCACTGTGATTCGCCGCGATATAGCACTGCACGGCGTAATACAGTGCAAATGCACGGGAAGCGATGGCAATAATAGTAAACACATCCGCCATCCAGGTCAGAATCAGCCCGACCACAACCACGGCTATATATCCCTGGCGCTCGCTGAACATCTTGCGCGAGACTTCTTCAAGCAAGCCCCCTGCCCCACCGGTATCGGCCACCGCCGCACTGAACTGAGCGGCAAGCGCGGCAACCACTAACAGAATCGCCATCACAGGCGCTACCTGACTCATCAGTGAAATAATCTCAGTTTCACTGACAGTGTCATCGGGCACCGCAATCGCGAACGTCAGCAGCACGACATATACCAGATAAATAATTGCAGACACTGCCTGCGCCAGCTTCATCGACTTAATGCGCTGCCGCGCCGAATAACTATGAAACAAATAACGGGAAGTCTCGAACCCCTGCACCGTAATCAACAGACCAAACACCAGCGTCAGCCCCGCCCAGCCATGGAAGTGGACAACAGGTGACTGAAGATTGCCCGCCTGATAGCTGTCTGAGGCATGAATACCGAGAGCCGTAATTAGTGCCACGATCACCGCCAGCTTAATCGCCACCGCCGGGTATTCAACGCTCTCCAACGCCTCAAACCCACGCCAGACACCTAGCACCAGGATGAGAAGATACACACCCGATGTCACCAGACGACCAGCGATCCCATCGCCCCAGGGCGTCATACTGACGGCAAAACTGCCCAGCAGGTTCAGGTAATAAGCAACCGAAACCATATACGCAATCGACAGCACCCAGCCACCGATACGCTCCGCCTGTGAATCCGGCGCTGGCCACTCACCGATACGGGCAATATTTGCCCTTATAGCTGCGCCAAAACCCCAGGCCAGCAGACACAATAGCCCCATCACCGCAGGTGCCCAGACACCGAACTCGTGCACGAGCACGGGCCCAAGCACGAGAAAGCCTGAACCTATAATCGACGCTAACGGCGTAATCGTCGCCCGCCATAACGGCCTGCGTCGTAACATGGGGTGGAAAAGCAAAGCAGCTGCCAGCAAGGCAGTCACGATAATAGCGATCGTCATAGATACATCCGGATTGGCGCACCCTGCTACTGTGCCAGAAACAGAATTACGGTAAATTGATCTGCATTAGAAGGGAATAAGATTCAAGCAAAAAGGATAAGCCATTTGAAGTCTGCAGCCCGCATTACAAGCCTTTCACTAATTCTCGCTCTGTCTCAAGTCAGTGGCTGCCATTGGTGGGACCTATCTTCTGATTCTGAATCGAAATCAAAACAGGTTGAAGAAGAGGTAACAGAACTCACTTACTACATAGATTCAGTCGCTGGCGACGATAATAATTCAGGTCTGTCCGAGGAAGCCCCCTGGAAAACCCTTGGCCGGTTTCAGGACATCACCAGCACCAAACGGATTAACTTAAACCTCAAAGGCGGCAGCCGCTGGCATGAAACGCTGACTATTGAAAAACAAAGCGACGTCATCATCGGCCCCTATGACTACACCTACGAAACCTTACCGATTATCGATGGCAGCGAGCTGATCAACCACTGGACCCCAACCGGCACCGGGCTCTACTACAGCGATATCTCTCTCGACGAAGACGAAGCCCTGGGCAACATCCGCGAGAACGAAAAGATGATGAGCTTTCTGGCATGGAATACAGATGCAGAAACAACCTTCGCATCAGCTGCTGCTGGCACCTACGCATACGACTACGCTCTGTCGCGGATGTACATCAAGCCCGAAACAGCCCCGGCTGAAAACAATTACTACGTCAGTAAAAAATTATTTGGTATCAGCGTAAAAGATTCAGAGCAAATTATAATCGGAGCGCTTGAGATTCAGGGAGCCAGTCTCCACGGCATCCAGTTCAATAATTGCTTAAGCTGTGGAGCCGTCGAAGTCTGGGTCCATGACATCGGCGGTGCCGTAGTACAGGGAAGTCCGGAGCTTATATATGCAGGGAATGGGATTGAACTGGCAAATAACTCTCTGGATAGCGCGGTTTACTATTCAAATATCAGTCGGGTCTTTGATTCCTGCCTGACTGCTCAGACATTTACATCTAACGCAGTAATCCGTGATATGACATTCATGGAAAACTCAGTATCAGAATGTGGTTTTGCGGGTATAGAGCTGTCAGTACTGAGTAACGGCACCAACGTAGGGAGTAAACTGGATAACCTGATTCTGCTGAACAATAATGCTAAAAACATAGGTAATAGCTGGAGTGGTCGTCGCTACGATAACGAAGGACACGGCCTACGTATTAAAGCCGATAAGCATGCAGGTATTATCAGCACCGTTGCCGTCTATGATCTCAAGATCAGTCACACGGAAGGCTCTGGGGTCTTCGTCGCCGGAGAAAGTAGTAATGTATCACTGTCAGAAATACGTACCGATCACAACAACGAGCACGGAATCGCTGTGGTCGACCCTGATGCAACGACTCTTTCAGTCGACATAATTTACTCCAAAATTTACGACAACGCTGGCAGTGGCATTTCGATCAACACTCCCTATGCAACCAAGGTAAAAGTCAAAAGCACCAGCTTCTACCAGAATGGTTCGCTACAACTCAGTGTAATTAACGCGCCCCACATACTGGATATTCAGAACAACATTTTTGAAAGCCTGGGGACAGGTACAGACCTGTATATCCAGGCACCGGCAATAATCGAAAGCATTAACGAAAACTGTTATCAGACCCACACCAACATGATCGGCTACGGCGAGATTGCCTACAGCGACCTTGCGAGTTTTACTAATGCCTCTGGCCACGAAGCAGACGGCATAGCTGCTGATGAAGCTTTTCTGGTTGATCCAGAGAGTGGCGATTTCACTGTTAAGGAAGGATCTACCTGCACAGAGGCGGGTTACTACAATTAACCGGCTAGACCAACGACTGAACTCAACCTGCCTGCACTGACTTTCTGGCTTGTTCCGCCCTGTGCATCGCGCTATGGTTACAACAGTTTAAAAATTACCGGAGCAACTCCATGAAAGGCAGCCAGCGCGTTATTGATCAGTTACAGAAACTTCTCAACTGTGAGCTCGCCGCCCGTGATCAGTACTTTGCTCACTCCCGTATCTACGAAGATATGGGGCTGAACAAGCTATATGAGCGCCTGAATCACGAAATGGAAGAAGAAACCGAGCACGCTGATGTGCTGGTAAAACGTATTCTCTTTCTTGAAGGTACCCCGGACCTATCGAACGCAGATGATCTGAAGATAGGTGAAACCGTAGAAGAAATGCTGCAAGCCGACCTCGACGTCGAGTACTACGTGGCCAACCTGCTGAAAGAAACCATGGCCATCTGTGAAGAAGAACAGGACTTCCAGACCCGCGCCGCTCTGCAGCCACTGCTGTACGATACCGAAGAAGATCACGCCCGCTGGCTTGAGCAACAGCTGCGCCTGATCAAGATGATCGGCCTACCAAACTACCTGCAGGCGCAGATGTAATAGCCAATTTCTCCAATAGCTTTAGCCCCTGTTCCATTTTCTTATGCCGGGATGAGACCGATCCCGGCCTGTCAGTTCTGAATCTCGCCCTCTAATTCACGACTCGCTTTCTGCATATATTCTTCAAACAAGCCCTCAGCGCGTATATCTTTCAGCACCACTGCCAACTGCGGCGCCAGATCTGCATGACGCTTATGTACATACGGATAGATGGATATCTGCTCGGAAATGTTAGAGATATACACAGCCGACTCTTCTACCCCAGTTGCAGCCATGATGTATTGAATTCTTCCAGGGAAATCGACAAAAACATCAGTGCGCCCCACCAAGAGCTTGTCCAGCCCTTGCTCAGCCGTAGATACCGCGGACAGATTTCCCGGTGCCAGTCGCGCCGATAACAAACTATCGAGCGGATCAGTACCCCGGACGTATTCGACAGTCAGATCCTGCCCGGTAAAATCCTCAAATGACTGAATGTTTATCTCAGGATCGGTCGTTGCAGCAGCAAAGGTTACGTCAAATATCAGCTCATCAACGCGAACCGCAGCTGGATGCTCTTCCTCATAGCCCTCCGGGCGCAACCCTTCACCGTCTACAGCGCCGGCATCCAACAACCGGGAAGCACGAACTGGGGGGTAAACCTCAATCGTAAGATCCATATTCAAACGCCGGAACGCCTCCGTTATCACCTTCACATACCAGGTCATAGTGACGCTTTCAGAAGGCTCTGAGGCAAGAGCCATAATAAATGGGCGCTGACCAGAAGTGATCTGCTTCCCGATTTGTGACTCAGCAAAGGCCCACATGGGAGAACTGGCTAGCCAGAGGACAAGGTATTGGCTACCCGTGCGACACAGGCGCCTGAAGAACTGAGAAATCGGCAAAGATAACACCCACTAGATCTGGCAACGCGCTAACGGCGAGCAATACATGAGGACTCAGGATAGTAGCACAGCCCCTCCTGACCATTGCCAGCACTGACGAGCGACATGTGACCAATGTCTCATGCTCGCCATACTGCTCCCAGACAGAAAAGAATACCGAATAACCTTAATGACGATCCTGAATTAAGAATGGCTGGTGATTCCCCAATCACTCTGCAGGTAACCCCATGAACCAGAGGTTACGGATGGATATGATAAACCACTTCATCTAGCAGATTACCGGACAAGGACAATATTTCCTGTTCTTTAATAACCACTCCGCCTAACGACTCAGCAACCTTCCTGCTTGCCAGATTATTCTTCTCAACGGGATAGATGAAGTGGCTGACTATCAAATTCGCAGAGGCCCAGTCCCTCAAACAGTGCACAGCCTCACGACCCAAAGCGCTTCCATGAGCAGATTTCTTGATCCAGATACCAAGCTCCGGAGTAAGTGAAGACTCACGCGCGTGTAAACCTGCACATCCGAGGAATTTACCTCCAGTATCAACTATCGCAAACACAAACTCTTCCGAGCGCTGCATACCTTCAATACTGCTGCGAATGAACTCCAGTGTTTCGGAGATATCCTGAGGTGGCGGCGGCATCATGTAGCGGGTAATTTCTGCAGTGAACTCGCGATAAATATCTTCTGAAAACCGTTCAGAAATCGGAATTAATGAAATCCGCTGCGAAGCAATAACCAGATATTCAAAGCTTGATACCGGATTCTGAAAAGTCAGTTGATGCATGTGAATCTTCCATAATTCATTATGGGGGGCTCTACTAGGAGCGCTTTATTTGTTCATTTTCGCAACTCGAAGCATCTACACCGGTGGCTAAAAATCCTGTTTACCGATTACTGCCATAATCTCAACGGCATCATGAGTACATCGAAAGTAAATACTCTCTTTCCCTCGTGCACACCGACGATAGCCTGTTCGAATTTCCTCGACATCTGGAAATTGCATCGGGTTATCAGCAATGCGCTGAAAACGAGCAAATAAATCACTGATGTATGTATCCGCTGCGTTTACTCCCCAGTGTTCTAACCCATATAACCAAATACGATACAAATCGTCCTCAGCTTCTGGCGAATTCTATAATTTGCCATCCTTTGCTGCCCTCTCCCTGAACCCATTCAGTATCGCCTCCTGCGATGTATTTACCCAGCCCTTCTCCGCGACAGCGAGTTCGGAGGCGATAAGGCGTTGACGGATTTCTTCTATCTCACGTGCTTTGCGAATCAGGTCATTAATCACCTCACTGCGACTTGAGAACTCTTTGCTATCAATCTGCGCTTGCACCCAGCGTTCATTGGGTTCAGATAAGGATAAGCTTGCACGCGTTGCCATAAGTACCTCCAAAACGAATCATCTTGATGACTAAATGATGCTTTATTGATGCAATATTACATCACATAAGAGTATAGACAACGAAAAAGCCGCGATTCAGAGCTTTTATGAGATTAGGTTTCTGTTGCCTGCATTCTTGCCGAAATGTAATCCAATGGATTACACTAAGTTCTATGCAGACAATCGTAGAGCTCCCTGAATTTCAGAAACGAGCTAGCAATCTTTTCACGGATGAAGAGAAGCTGAGTATTATCAATTACTTAGCACGTCATCCTATGGCTGGCGATATCCTGCAGGGAACCGGCGGGATAAGAAAACTGCGCTGGTCTGCCCAAGGGCGAGGTAAAAGCGGTGGTGCACGTATCGTGTACTTCTATCACAACGGGACCATGCCCCTTTTTCTTCTGACTGTATTTGGGAAGGGTGAAAAGGCCAACCTCAGCAAAGCTGAGCGAAACGATCTGGCCAGACTCACCGACCTGTTACGCAAGCATTATGGTGATGTTGATGAGTAATGCATT
>JAYNJA010000012.1:30065-30376 GCA_038109705.1 Thalassolituus sp.
CGCAAGTATCGAACAAGGGCTGAAAGAAGCCGTCGAGTTTTCTAAGGGCAAATCCCCAAAAGCCGTCATTCATGAGTTCGGCCCGTTAGATGTCAAAGCCATCCGGGCAAAACTGGATATGTCACAGAACGAATTCGCCTCTGCCTTTGGCATCAGCGTCAGTACTCTGCGTCACTGGGAGCGCGGTGATCGCTCCCCTCAAGGTCCGGCATTGGTGTTGCTGAATGTTGTGGCAAGAGAGCCTGAGCTGGTGTTGCGGGCACTTGCTACTTAACGCTGTATCTTCAATAAAAATAGATTGGAACTAACTT
>JAYNJA010000013.1:0-12384 GCA_038109705.1 Thalassolituus sp.
CTATTCAGGATCATGGCAATCGATCGCGGTGCATCACCGTTCTGCAGCAGCGATATCATGGCGACGTCACTCACCGGCAGCTCAGGGACATTTACCGACGCCAGCTCAGAGACCGCCCGCAACAAAGCCAGACGCAGATCAGGCGACAGCGGGTCTTCGCTATTGAGCATGGTGTAAGTTGTACGCAGAATGCGCAGGCAGGCCTCAGCACGCTCTGCGTAACGGCCCATCCAGTAGAGGTTTTCCAGTACCCGGCTTGGCAGGTTGGTAAATTCAGATTCGCGTGCAGGAGCAATATCTTCAGGGATATTTGTTGTGACGCGTTCAGGCTCAGACGCCACTACCCAGGTATCTTTACTGCTGGCGCCGTTCTGACTGGAAATCAGGAAAGTGCCTTCCGGCCCGACACGGGTAAGGCCACCCGGCATCACGCTGTACGAACCATTACCGGCAACAGCAAAGCTACGCAGAATGGCTGGGCGAGGCTGCAGCTCCAGACCATTAAGCGTTGGCAGATAACTGGACTCCAGGATCGGCTGCGCAACATAGCCCAACGGATCAGCAAGAATCTGAGCCCGCAGCTGCTCCAGTTCTTCCGATGTTGCCTGTGCACCGCTGATGCTGAACTGTCCCGGCTTACGGAAGGTTGCCTTCACTACCAGTCTGTTCAGGTTATCGAGTACGTATTTAAGGTCGTTTTTGTCGCCACACCACCAGGTTTTAACGTGCGGCATACGCAGATCACGCCCCAACAGCGCCTTGCTGATCGCGGGAAGGAATTTCAGCAACGCCGGGTTTTCCAGCACACCAGAGCCCAGCGGGTTAGCTACCACCAGGTTACCCGCGCGTACGACTTCGAGCAGGCCAGGAACGCCGAGGCGGGAATCACTACGAAGTTCTACCGGGTCGCAGAAGCCATCGTCGACACGGCGCATCAGAACATCGACACGGCTGAGGCCATCAAGCGACTTCATCCACAGGAAACCACCCCGAACCACCAGGTCATCACTCTGAACCAGATAGAAACCGAGGTAGTTCGCAAGATAGGCGTGTTCAAAGTAAGTTTCGTTACGTGGGCCCGGCGTCAGTACAGCGACACGAGGGTTCGGTCGGTGCGGACAGAGGCTCAGCATCTTGTTGCGCAGCTGGCGGAAGTAACCGGCGAGGCGATGTACATGGCTATCGCGGAACATGCTCGGTAGTACCCGCGACATCACAGTGCGGTTTTCCAGCGCGTAGCCAGCACCGCTCGGAGATTGCGTGCGATCCGCCAGAACCATCATGCGGCCATCAGGACCACGCACCATGTCAGCAGCATGAACAATCAGATCGTGATCGCCTGGCATACGAATGCCCTGACAAGCACGCAGAAAACCACGATGGGCGAATATGACTTCAGGCGGAATGACGCCGGTACGAATCAGCTGACGCGGCCCATAAATATCACGCAGCAAAAGATTCAGCAGCTCTGCACGCTCAAGCAAGCCGCTCTCAATTTCAGCCCAGTCATCACTGCTGATAACGTTGGGAACGAGATCGAGCCCCCAGATGCGCGAGTCGCTGGTTTCATCGTTGTAGATGTTATAGGTCGCACCATCGTCACGCAGCAGACGCCGCGCCTTACTCTGGCGCTCGCCCAGCACAGTGCCGGAGAGTGAGGTAACACTCTCCATAACGTACTTCCAGTGCGGGTGCAGTGCACCGTCGGCACCATAAACCTCGTCGCCACTGCGCTGCAGTGGCGGATAACTGAGTAATACGGGTGGAACTGTCGCGTCGGACATAAAAGAGATCTCAGAGCTGATAACGCAATTATGGCAGATCGACGCAGCTTTCTCAGCTGCGTCGTTGCGTCCTCAGGTCCAATGTCAGTGGATACTCGTTATAAGACTCCTCCGGTGGCGGTGCCATCGGGCGGATATCTCCATGCGCTACCATCTGACGGATCGCATCGACTTCAGGCCGAGGCGTGTAAGGCCCCTGCGTGTGCTCAGTCGTGGTAAAGCGGTTGCCACGGCGGGATTCCGCTTCCTGCGCGTTCACCGGGAACACATCATAGCTGCGGCCCCCCGGATGCGACACATGATAGGTCGCACCACCAATGGCGCGGCCCGTCCAGGTATCGATCAGGTCAAACTGCAGTGGTGTATGCACACCAATGGTTGGATGCAGTGCCGATGGCGGAGCCCAGGCTTTATACCTGACGCCAGCAACGTACTCGCCATGACGTCCGGTATTACGCAGCGGTACACGGCGACCATTACAGGCCAGCACATAGCGACTACCGGTCATGCCATTCACACGCACCTGCAAACGCTCTACGGACGAATCTACGTAGCGCGCAGTACCGAAGCTGGCAACTTCTTCACCCAGTACGTTCCAGGGCTCAATTGCCCAGCTCAACTCCAGCTCGATATCGCCCATATTGACGGTACCGTAATGCGGGAATCGGAATTCACGGAATGGCAGCAGCCATTCGGCTTTGAAGTCGAGCCCGTGCGCCTGCAGATCTTCAGCAACGTCTTTCACGTCCTGCCAGATGTAATGCGGCAGCATAAACTGGTCGTGCAGGCGGGTGCCCCAACGCTCCAGTTTCTGTTTGTACGGGTTTTTCCAGAAACGGATCAGCAATGCACGCAGCAGAAGAGCCTGCACCAGTGCCATACGGCTGTGCGGCGGCATTTCAAAACCACGGAATTCGAGAATCCCCAAACGGCCTGACGGGCTGCCCGGTGCAAAGAGTTTGTCGATACAAAACTCTGCCCTGTGGGTGTTACCCGTCATATCGATCAGCAGGTTGCGGAACAGACGATCCACCAGCCACGGCTGTGCTACTTCACCCTCTGGCATCTGCTGAAAGGCAATTTCGAGCTCATAGAGTGCTTCATCACGGCCTTCATCAACACGCGGTGCCTGACTGGTAGGACCAATAAAGGCCCCCGAGAACAGATACGACAGCGATGGGTGGTTCTGCCAGTAGGTCACAAAGCTGCGCAGCAGATCCGGACGACGCAGCAGCGGGCTGTCTGACGGAGTCTCGCCACCCAGCGTAATATGGTTGCCACCACCGGTGCCGGTATGACGACCGTCGAGCATAAACTTCTCAGTGCTCAGACGACTTTCTTTGGCTGCCTGATACAACTCGGTCATGTTGCTGACCATATCGTCCCAGTTGGTCGCCGGGTGAATATTCACCTCGATCACACCAGGATCTGGGGTCACCAGCAGTTTCTGCAGACGGTGATCTTTCGGCGGCTCGTAGCCTTCGATAATGACCGGCAGCTCAAGCTCATGAGCGACCTGTTCGATCAAGGCGAGTAGGTTAACGTAGCTTTCCAGATACGGCAGTGGCGGCAGGAACAGATGCAGCTTGCCGTCGCGGGCTTCAATACCCAGCGCGGTACGCACCAGATTCTTCCAGCGGTAGTTGTCGGCTTTTTCGCTGGCCGGTTGCTTCACCTGCGTTTGTTTTACCGGGGTTTGTTTCGCCTGACCAGTTTTAGACAGTGCCGCTTTGGCCGCAGGCTCTTTCTCTGCACGTGCCAGTGCTTCCTGAACAGCGTGTGCTGCGGTTTCCAGTGGCGCGGCATCACGATGCGGATCGGCTTCCTGTACCAGTGGATCTTCTTCCGGCTCTGGCAGGCTGCCCAATGGCAAGCGCAGACCCATCGGAGAATCCCCCGGAATCAGCGTCAGGCGCTCACGGCGGAACTTCCACTCGCTCGACTGCCAGCAGTGACCATAGAAATTCCATTCCAGTGGCAGCACATAGCCTGTTGGCGTATCCAGCCCCTGCTCGAGTACACGGGCGAGGCGACGACGCTCAAGGCTGTCCTCGGCGCTGGCGATATGGCTATCTACCCCCTCAGGCAGATTCTGTTCCTGTAGCAGGTAATGCAGGCCGTCTTCATACGCCGGTTGCGCACAGCGCAGTGGTACGTTGACCAGTTCAGCCAAGCGTTCAGAAAAACGCTGGGCATCTTTGTAGGTATGGCCGTAGTCTTTATCGATGCGTGCCAGCAGATTCTGTTTCTGCCACAGTGGCTCACCGTCGGTGCGCCAGAACAGACCCAGCGCCCAGCGTGGAACTTCTTCACCCGGATACCACTTACCCTGGCCATAGTGGAGCAGACCTTTCGGTGCGAAGTGGTCGCGCAGGCGCAGCAGCAGGGTCTTCGCCAACGCAAGTTTGTCAGCGCCTAAGGCTTCAGTGTTCCACTGGGCCGATTCCATATCGTCTACCGATACAAAGGTCGGCTCGCCGCCCATGGTCAGGCGGACGTCATTCTCTTTCAGCTCGCGATCTACCTGCTCACCCAGCAATAGCACGTCTGCCCATTCGGCTTCTGTATAGGGTTTGGTCACACGCGGATCTTCGTGGAAACGACTCACTTCGTTCGAAAAGCTGAATTCCACTTCACACTTGTCGGTGAAACCAGAAATCGGTGCCGCCGAGCTTGGCTCAGGCGTACAGGCCAGCGGAATGTGACCTTCTGAGGCAAACAGACCCGAGGTCGGATCAAGACCCACCCAACCCGCGCCAGGCAGGAAGACTTCGCACCATGCGTGCAGGTCGGTGAAGTCTGCTTCCGGGCCAGAAGGGCCGTCGAGAGATTTTTCATCCGACTTCAGCTGCACCAGATAACCGGACGCAAAACGGGCCGCCAGGCCGAGATGACGCAGCAGCTGTACCATCAGCCAGGCAGAGTCACGGCAGGAGCCTTTGCCCTTCTCCAGAGTTTCTTCCGGCGTCTGCACACCCGGCTCCATACGCACCAGATAGTCGATATCTTTCTGCAGCAGCTGGTTGATATACACCAGAAAGTCGATCGTGCGTTTTTTCTCGCGCGGAATACTTTCCAGCAGGCTGGTAAACAGCTCGCCTTCGGTGGTGCAGTCGAGATACGGCTCGAGTTCTTTGTGCAGTGTTTTGCTGTAACGGAACGGGAACTCTTCGGCGTATTCTTCGATAAAGAAGTCGAACGGGTTGATCACCGTCATATCGGCAATCACTTCGACTTCAACCGACAAAGTGCGGGTTTTTTCCGGGAATACCAGGCGCGCCTGGAAGTTACCGTAAGGGTCCTGCTGCCAGTTAATAAAATGCTCTTCCGGTTCGATCTTCAGACTGTACGAACGAATCGGAGTACGGCAATGCGGCGCTGGGCGCAGACGCACCACGTGTGGCGACAGCGATACGTCACGGTCAAAGTCGTAACGGGTTTTATGATTCAGTGCGACTGTAATGGTCATTGTGCTACCGCCAGTGATTCAGCTTCCTGATCGTTGAGGAACCAGGTACGACTGATAGTGAAGTGCAGGTACTGCAGCGAAATCTGCAGGTCGTTGAGCACATCACGCAACTCCGGTCCGGGAGCGGTATCCTCCGCGCCCTTCGTGACAGTCTGGTTAAGACGGCGGATATCAGAGATTACTTTTTCCGATCGCGGAAGCGCCTTCGCTGCAGTTGCCATGTCTTCAAGACAGAAGCTCAGCGAGCGGGGAAACTGGGTATCCGCCTGCAGGAAACGACTGACAAGACCACCTTTTACCGAACTGCGCATGGCACGACGATACGGCTGATCGGCATTGAGTGAACGCAGCAGATTACCCCAGATGGTCTGGTGGCTGTTCACTGCAAACTCATCGTCTTCTTCGATCTGGATAATGGCTGCAACGGCAGCATCCAGATTACGCGTCGTCATATCGGCACGCTCAAGATTCTGGCCAAGGCGCAGCATCTCCCATGCTTTATCTCGTGGCATACTCACCTGCCACAGGCCAATAATCTGCTGACAGGCACGGATGATCTGTTCCAGAAACTCATGACGGTTACGACGGTTAATACCCTGGTTCATGTTTTCCTGTACGAACTGGCTCAACTCATTCACCAGCTCCCAGGTATCCCCAGGAATCACATCACGGGTAGTACGGATGTTTTCACGAATGGCTTTCAGCGAGCTGACTACTGAGCTTGGGTTAGTTTCGTCACCTATCAGAAACTTCACCACGTTGCGCTCGTCCTGAACGGTGTAGCGCTCGTTAAAACTTTCTTCGAGGCTGTTAATTTCAATCAGGTTATACCAGCCAAAATTCAGCTGACGCGGCAGGTCAAACATCAGCGTGTCGTAGATCGCCAGCATACGCGCAGTACTTTCGACTCGCTCAAGGTAGCGTGCGGCCCAGTAAATTCGTTCTGCAACTTTAGATAACATCAGGCTTTCCCCGCCGAGGTGTCGACAATCCAGGTATCTTTACTTCCCCCACCCTGTGATGAATTCACCACCAGTGAGCCCTTCTTCATGGCAACCCGTGTCAGACCACCAGTAGTTACGTAACTGCTTTCGCCCTGCAGAATAAACGGGCGCAGGTCGAGGTGACGCGGTTCGACTTTACTGCGGCCAACCAGAGTCGGTGCAGTCGACAGTGCCAGTGTTGGCTGAGCAATATAGTTACGTGGATTCGCTTTAATGAGATCGGCAAACTGCTCGCGCTCTTTCTTCGTCGAGTGCGGGCCAACCAGCATGCCGTAGCCACCGGATTCATTCGCGGGTTTAACCACCAGCTTATCGAGGTTAGCGAGCACGTATTCGCGCTGTTTATCCTCGTAACAGAGGTAGGTTTCGACATTCGGGATCAGTGGCTCTTCGCCCAGATAGTACTTAATGATCTGTGGTACATAGGCGTACACCACTTTGTCATCAGCCACACCGGCCCCTGGCGCATTCGCCAGCGCCACCTTGCCTTTGCGCCATGCGCGCATAAGACCCGGTACGCCCAGTACCGAATCCGGATGGAAAACTTCAGGATCAAGGAACATATCGTCGATACGACGATAAATAACATCCACGCGCTCAAGACCACCAATGGTCTTCATATAAACGCAGTCATCTTTACCAACGACCAGATCGCTGCCCTCAACCAGCTCAGCACCCATGCGCTGAGCCAGGAAAGCGTGTTCAAAATACGCCGAGTTAAAGATACCCGGTGTCAGCACGGCGACCACCGGGCTGTCCCCCGGCCGAGGCGACAGCGATGCCAGCATGTTGAACAGGGCTTCCGGGTAATCGCCAACCGGAGCGATATTTACCTTCTCGAAGACCTCTGGCAGCACCCGCTTCATGATGGAGCGGTTTTCCAACATGTAAGAAACACCGGACGGCACCCGCAGGTTGTCCTCCAGCACATAGAACTGGCCATCGCCATCACGCACCAAATCAGTGCCGCATATATGAGCCCAAACACCAAAACGGGGATTAACTCCCTCACATTCCGGGCGGTAATTCTTTGACTGCTTAAGAATAAACTCCGGAATGATGCCGTCTTTGATGATCTTCTGATCATGGTAGAGATCATCAATAAACATATTCAGCGCTTGCAGGCGCTGACGTAGGCCCGCGGAGGTTTTCTCCCACTGCTGCGATGAGATAACGCGTGGGATGATGTCAAACGGCCAGGCGCGGTCAATATTCTCGCCCTCGCTATACACCGTAAAAGAGACGCCCATATCCCGGATCGTCGACTCTGAAGCCTGCTTTATCGACTGTATTTCGTCTTCGTTGAGGCTGCTCAGATAGTTCGCCAGCTGACGGGCTGGCACCCTAGGATTCCCCGGAGAGCTGATCAACTCATCGTAGAAACCTTCCTGTAATTCGTACTGCTTCCAGTCTATAGACATGTTTCGCTGGTCCACCATTGCGAAGGGCTGTTTGCTGCGCCTATTCAGGCACCTACTGGGCTATTCAGCAATACATAAGCCGGCCTTACGATAATTTGTCCACATTGTCTCATTTGTCAGATTCGGCAACCCGGACCGTTTCCCCGGCAGGCCTCAGGATCGCTGCTACACTCAGAAAATAATCGACAAAATTATGCGGCGTTATGCCTGCAGTTAACGCAACCGAGAGGGATCTGCACATCGTGCGTAGTAAACAGACCGCAGCCATCTCCCCCGTTCTTCCTGCATGGGCAGGCAAGCGGGTTGTGTGCCCGACGTTTATGACAGGGAGAGAGGCATGAAACGCCGCTCACTGACCCAGATTCTGTTCAGCTGGTCAGTGCTGATGCTTGGCATCATCACGGTCAGTCTCGGCTATCTTTTGCTACAACTACAGCTATCCCAGTTCAGTAACCATTGGGAACAACGCATTTCATTTGAAAACGAAGCACTGAAACACGACATTGAATTTCATCTGAACAATGGCGCCACGGCGATGGTCGAGGCCCACATCAATCGTATGAGTCAGGACCCGTCACTGGTCTATATGGCCATAATCTCTGCCAATGCCGAACAGGTGTATTTTTCTACGCGGCGCACCGACCTTCTGCGAGGCCTGGACTATCGTCTCAGCAGTTACTCTCTGAACACCGGCATACGCAAACCTCAGATTCAGCGACACCGCTCAGAGTTCTATGCGCTTTACCCTATTGATATGCCCGGCCGTAGTAATCAGAGCACTAATGGTTGGCTGTTTGCGCATTACGATGCCGCAACCGATTATGAGCAGATGCTGCGCTCCGTGGTGCGCAAGATCGCACTGATCGCAGCGTTGGCGATTGCTTACCTGGCAATCCAGACTCAGATTATACGTCGCCATATTTTCGGCCCGGTGCGGCGGCTTATCGTACTCACTGAAGCACTCAGAGAAGGGCGATATGTGACTGTTCGTCAGGATGAGAGTACCGACGAAATCGGACGCTTAGAGGACGCCTTTAACGACCTGAGCGAGCATCTGGAGGCGACTACCGCCAGTATCGACCAGCATCAGGCATTGACCGACGCATTTACCACGGCATTTCCGGATGTTGGCCTGACCGTCAGCAGCACCGGTGTGATCAGCGGGCGTTTTGGTTACCCGAAGAGCCGTATCAGTCGCCTTAACGAAGACCTGATCGGCACACCTTTCACCGCCTGGCTGAACCTTGCAGCAACCGACATTATCGAAAAGGCACGTGACCGCGCCCTAAAAAATAACGAGCTGGTCATTGCCGATTTCAGTCATGACGACCTGTTTCTGGAATCGCGCATGATCCCCATGGGTGACGGCAACAAGGCAGAATTTCAGCTGATGTGGCTGATTCGCGACATTTCAGAGGTCAAACGCAAACAACAACTGATTGAATATCAGGCCAATTACGATCCGCTGACCGAACTGGCGAACCGACGCATGGCCCTTCTGGAGCTTGAAAAATACATCACACGGGCCAAAGCGAATGGCAGTTGGGGTGCGGTACTCTTTATCGACCTCGATCATTTCAAGAACATCAACGACTCACTCGGCCACCCAATTGGTGACCGTCTGCTGGTCGAGGCTGCGAGACGCCTGAGCCATACCGCCAGCGATAAGGATGTGATCGCCCGACTGGGTGGTGATGAATTTCTGATTATCATGGACACGGAGTATCAGGACGAAGCTGATGCAGAAAATCAGGCATTAGCGCTGGGCAATCAGCTGCTTGAAGCCATTCGCCTGCCGTTCTCTATTGATATCAATAAATTCCATCTGACCGCCAGCATAGGTATAGCTGTATTCCCGGTTTCAGAGTGCGGTGCCAATGACCTGATCCGTCAGGCCGATACCGCCATGTACTGGGCCAAGCACCAGGGACGCTCGCGTATCTGCCTGTATAACCATCGCATGCAGGAAGAAACCCGTGAACGCCTCCACCTGTTCAACGACCTGTATCAGGCTATCCGCGATAACGGCTTCACCCTTGTGTATCAGCCGCAGCATATCGACAGGGGTGAAGTCACCGGTGCTTAAGCTCTGTGCCGCTGGGTGAACAACGGCCGCTCGGTCTACCCGGATGTATTTATCGCCGCAGCAGAAGAAACCAATCTGATTCTGCCTCTTGGTGACTGGATTCTGAACAACGCCTGCCGCACCCTGCGTGACTGGGTTCGGGGCGGCAAACTGCCAGAAAGCTTCAAACGTCTGGCCGTTAATATCAGTCCGGCACAATTTATGGCCCCCGACTTCGAAGACAAGCTGCAGAAAGCGTTAGCAGCGGCAGAAATCGACAGTAGCATCTTTGAGATCGAACTGACTGAAAGCCTGTTTATGGGCGACAAAGACCTCATCCGCGAGAAGATGCAGCGCCTCAGCAGCCAGGGCTTTACCTTTGCACTGGATGACTTTGGCACCGGTTACTCATCGTTGAGCTACCTGCAGAAACTGCCGATCAATAAACTTAAGATCGACCGGGCATTCGTCATGGACATCATGCCTGAGCACGCTCAGGCGAGTATTGTCGACGCCATCATTCAGCTGGGCAGCAACCTGAACATGGACATCATCGCTGAAGGCGTAGAAACCGACTTCCAGCGCGACTACCTGAATGACCACGGCTGTCACAACTATCAGGGCTACTACTTCAGTCGCCCGCTGCGCGAAGACATGTTTCTGCAGTATCTGCAGGACCCCAGTACTGACCCCGAGAACCCATCTCAAGTCAGTCAATAAGCACTTATGCACCGAGTAAAAACACAGAACTGGTATCACTATTGCTGAGTATCTCCTGAACTCACCAAAAGCTCTGCAAATGCAGCTCGGATGCACTGAATATGTGCACAGGATGCACATCTGTGCACACCAGGGCACAAATGCAGCAGACAGGGCTATGTATATCCAGACAACAGGAGAATCATGATGGATAAGGCCACTATGACCGAAACCATTATCGCCACTAAAATTGAAAAAGGCCTCAGCTGGGAACAGATGGGTACCGATCTGGGGATGTCCCCTGTCTGGCTGACCTCAGCCTGCCTCGGTATGAACAGCGCCCCTGCAGAAAAAGCCGCTGCCATTGCTGAGTACCTGGGCTTAGGAAAAGAGGTTGAAACTGCTCTGGCCGCCTACCCAACCAAAATCTGGGATCAGGCCGTGCCAACAGACCCACTCATCTATCGCCTGTACGAAGTCGTAGGTGTATATGGCGAAACCCTGAAAGAAGTCATCCAGGAAAAGTTCGGCGACGGCATCATGAGCGCCATCGACTTTTCAATGGAAGTCGACAAGATCGAAGATCCTAAGGGCGATCGCGTACTCCTCACTCTGAACGGTAAGTTCCTGCCTTATAAGAGCTGGTAATACTCTGCCAACTGCTCACTCAACCACGCGACGGCAGGATCTGCCGTCGTTCTGGCAGACAACCACAGAGTCAAAGGTTCCATGTGGAACGGCAGTGGCCTGATTTGCAAATAAAATCTTTCAGCCAACGGTTCCGCCAGCAGAGTTGGTAATGTAAGGCAGGCCTGTCCGGCTGCAACGACTGCCGCAGCACTGTCGTAACTACCTGACGTTACTAACACCTCTCTACGGGTTATCTCACCTGATTGCACTTCAAGGCCAGACGTCCCGGGGTCAACATCCACATGACTGGCTGCCTGATAGACCGCCATACTCCAGGCTTTCAGTGATGGCTCTGAGCCTTCTGCCATCACAACCGACCAACCACTTTTAGAAAGCTTCCGAACTGTCTGACCATCAGTGGCTATTGGTCGCTTTAGCGGAAGTACAATGTCCGCCGATTTAACATCGGAACTAAAACGCAGATGCATTCCGGGAGCGCGGGATCTGAGCCAACCTGGAAACCCAGCAAGCAGCAAAGATTCAACGCCTGCACTGGCTGAAATCGTCAGCATCCGGTCTGATAATGCCGGATCAAACGACAATCCCTCACTGACCGTCGCCCCCAACATAGAGAGCGCATCCTGAACGCGGCCAATCACCGATTTCGCCAATGGCGTCGGTGCTACTCCGCGACCACTGCGGACAAACAAAGGGTCATCAAAGTGCTGCCTCAAACGGCTGAGAGCCTGACTGATAGCCGGTTGCGATACCCCTAGCTCAGCGGCCGCCTGCGTCAGACTGCCACTGCGATAAACGGCATCGAAAACAAGGAAGAGATTAAGATCAATATCAGAGTGACGGGTCATTTTAGAGAAACGCCATATCAGAACAACCGTTGAATACCCAGGGAAAGGCCACTGACCGCCGCATCTGCATCCGGCGGGGTGACGCCGTTTTCATCCTCCGGCGCCTCCCATGTGAGATAGCGATAACGGAAGGCAGCAACTAACTCGGTTCGGTAGGAAAGATTACCGATAACCGCGAGACCCACATTCAGACTCCGTGCACCGTTATCCGCATTGTTCGAGACCAGATAATCGGAAGACGCACCATAATAGCGGTGATAACCCACACCCAGAATAAGATACGGGCGAATTCGTAATTCCGGCCGGTACGGTAGCCAGATATCTCCATCCAGCCCGGAAATCCGCCAGTCGGCATCCTTATCGGTAAAACGCGACCAGGTAACCTCAAAGCGGGTCGCCTGCGGGCCAACACCGCCGACTTTGATACGCGGATAAAGTGAGCTGAG
>JAYNJA010000013.1:12394-12645 GCA_038109705.1 Thalassolituus sp.
ATCAGATTCTGATCTGCCGTCGCCTGCTCGGCCTCAACACCCAGATACCAGAAGTCTTCGCCCGAATAGTCGGCAGAACGACAATCCCCCCAGGCAAAGGCGAGCGCAGGCAAGAAAAAAAATATAAGTAAGGCTGAACGCACGATATCAGTCTTCGTTATGCAAAAAGATTACCTTCGCACGTCCTGCACGAGAACGGAAGATATACGGAAGAGTATTGCAGGCACAAAAAAGCCCCGCATACGCGAGGC
>JAYNJA010000013.1:12745-22779 GCA_038109705.1 Thalassolituus sp.
TCTCTTTTGATCCAGGTAAACTTAGCGCTTGCCGAGTTTTTCGCGGATCTGCTGACCCGGTATGTTAGTCGCAGCTCAGCTGCGTTTCAGCAGGCAAAAAAAAGCCCCGCATACGCGAGGCTCTCTTTTGATCCAGGTAAACTTAGCGCTTGCCGAGTTTTTCGCGGATCTGCTGAATAGTGCGCAGCTGTGCTGCGGCTTCAGCCAGCTGAGTCATAGCGCGCGTATAATCAAAGTCTGCACCCTGATTTTCGATCGCCTGTTCAGCGTGTTTTTTCGCCTCCAGCGCAGCAGCTTCGTCGATATCGTCCGCGCGAACGGCGGTATCGGCCAGTACTGACACTGAATTTGGCTGTACTTCGAGATAGCCGCCAGACACGTAGACAATCTCTTCTGCGCCGCCTTGCTTAACAATGCGGACCGGACCTGGCTTCAGCGGAGTCAGCAGTGCAGCGTGGCCTGGTTCAATACCCAGATCACCGATTGCACCTGCTGCAATTACACGCTCAACCAGACCAGAAAAGAGGTTCTCTTCTGCGCTGACGATATCGCAGTGGACGGTCATTGCCATAGTGTATTCCTCTGTTCAGAGGAGGCAGAGCGCTGGGTATTCACTCAGCGCCTGCCCGCCCATTACATTTTGCTGGCTTTCTCGATGGCTTCGTCGATAGTACCAACCATGTAGAACGCTTGTTCTGGCAGGTTATCGTAGTCGCCATTCAGGATGCCAGAGAAACCACGGATGGTTTCTTTCAGTGACACGTATTTACCAGGCGCGCCTGTGAAGATCTCTGCCACGTGGAATGGCTGAGACAGGAAACGCTCGATCTTACGTGCACGGGCTACCAGCTGCTTATCTTCGTCAGACAGTTCGTCCATACCCAGAATCGCAATGATGTCTTTCAGCTCTTTGTAGCGCTGCAGAACACCCTGAACGCCACGAGCGATGCCGTAGTGTTCGTTACCGATTACCAGTGGATCCAGCTGACGAGAGGTAGAATCCAGTGGGTCGATCGCTGGGTAAATACCTTTTGCCGCGATGTCACGAGACAGTACTACTGTAGAGTCAAGGTGAGCAAACGTGGTGGCTGGTGACGGGTCAGTCAAGTCATCCGCTGGTACGTATACCGCCTGGATCGAGGTGATCGAACCAGTCTTAGTAGAAGTAATACGTTCCTGCAGTACACCCATCTCTTCAGCCAGAGTTGGCTGGTAACCTACCGCTGAAGGCATACGGCCCAGCAGTGCGGATACTTCAGTACCTGCCAGTGTGTAACGATAGATGTTATCAACGAACAGCAGTACGTCTTTACCTTCGTCACGGAACTTCTCAGCCATGGTCAGACCAGTCAGTGCTACACGCAGACGGTTGCCTGGTGGCTCGTTCATCTGGCCGTATACCATTGCTACTTTAGACTTGGCTTTGTCGTCCAGGTTTACAACACCGGATTCCGCCATTTCGTAGTAGAAGTCGTTACCTTCACGAGTACGCTCACCAACACCTGCGAATACAGACAGACCGGAGTGTGCCTTCGCGATGTTGTTGATCAGTTCCATCATGTTTACGGTTTTACCTACACCGGCACCACCGAACAGACCAACTTTACCACCCTTAGCGAACGGACATACCAGGTCAATTACCTTGATGCCAGTTTCCAGCAGGTCAGTAGAGTTCGCCTGCTCATCAAAAGATGGCGCAGCGCGGTGAATTTCGTAGCGCTCTTCTTCGCCGATTTCACCACATTCATCGATCGGGCGACCGAGAACGTCCATGATACGACCCAGAGTTGCGTTACCAACTGGTACACGGATTGGTGAACCAGTGTTGGTTACTGGAAGGCCACGCTTCAGACCTTCAGTGGAGCCCATCGCGATTGTACGGACAATACCGTCGCCCAGCTGCTGCTGAACTTCGAGAGTTGTCTCAGTACCATCTACGGTCAGGGCGTCGTAGACCTTAGGCACGCTGTCACGTGGGAATTCCACGTCGATTACGGCGCCAATGATCTGTACGATACATCCGCTCATTTTCGGTTCCTCTTAACTTAAAACCTTTCGTTACCGGGCTTATACCGCCGCGGCACCGCCAACGATTTCTGAAATTTCCTGGGTGATAGCCGCCTGACGAGCTTTGTTATACAGCAAGTTCAGCTCGGTGATCATGCTGCCGGCGTTATCGGTGGCGTTTTTCATCGCCAACATACGCGCGGCCTGTTCACAGGCGTTGTTTTCTACTACACCCTGATACACCTGAGATTCTACGTAGCGTACCAACAGACCTTCGAGGATCTCTTTGGCATCTGGCTCGTAGATGTAGTCCCAGTGATGCTTCAGTGTTTCGTCTTTTTCTGCCTTGAGTGGCAATAACTGCACCGCTTCAGGCGATTGGGTCATGGTGTTCACGAAACGGTTGTAGATGATGTACAGACGATCGATACGACCTTCGTCATACGCTTCCAACATCACTTTAACCGCACCGATCAGGCTGGCCAGCTCAGGTGCATCGCCCAGATGAGACTGAGACGCTACTACCTTGCCGCCAAAGCTGTTGAAGAACAGAGATGCTTTAGAGCCGATAGCACAGTATTCGACTTCTACACCTTTGCCTTCCCAGTCTTTAGCTTGCTGTGCGAGGCGCTTGAACAGGTTGTTGTTCAAACC
Source organism: Thalassolituus sp. (assembly GCA_038109705.1). GTDB lineage: Bacteria > Pseudomonadota > Gammaproteobacteria > Pseudomonadales > Oceanobacteraceae > Thalassolituus. The sequence continues at coordinate 15,407 of JAYNJA010000013.1, forward strand.
ACCACACAGGCCACGGTCGGAAGACACCACGATATAGCCAACACGCTTGACGTCGCGGTCCTGCAGATAACGATGACGGTATTCAGATGTGGCATTCGCCAGATGACCGATCACATCACGGATTTTATCCGCGTATGGACGGCTCTGTTGCATGCGCATCTGAGCGCGACGCATTTTACTAACAGCAACTTTTTCCATTGCTGAAGTAATTTTCTGCGTGCTTTTTACGCTCGTAATCTGCTCTTTAATTTCTTTACCGACTGCCATAGTGCAACCTATTTAACTGAGTGAATCCAGCTGGCGGCTGTCCTTAACGGAAACCGCCAGCACCGGACTTACCAGGTCTGAGTGCTCTTGAATTTCTCAATACACTCTTTCAGACCTGCCGCGATCTCGTCGTTGTAGTCGCCCTTAACATTGATCTTCGCCATCAGTTCAGCGTATTCGCTGTTGGCGTAGCTCAGCAGAGCGGCTTCAAATGCCTGGATCTTGGTCACTTCTACGTCTTCAAGGTGGCCTTCAGTAGCAGCATAGATCGACAGACCCATGTCAGCAGTAGACATCGGAGCGTACTGACCCTGTTTCATCAGTTCAGTAACGGCTTTACCGTGTTCCAGCTGCTTACGGGTAGCTTCATCAAGGTCAGAAGCAAACTGAGCGAATGCCGCCAGTTCACGGTACTGAGCCAGTGCCAGACGGATACCACCGCCGAGCTTCTTGATGATCTTGGTCTGTGCAGCACCACCTACACGAGAAACCGAGATACCTGCGTTCATCGCCGGACGGATACCGGAGTTGAACAGGTTGGTTTCCAGGAAGATCTGGCCGTCAGTAATAGAGATCACGTTGGTCGGTACGAATGCAGATACGTCACCGCCCTGGGTCTCAATAATAGGCAGAGCGGTCAGGGAACCAGTCTTACCTTCAACACCGCTTACCTGCTTAACGTAGTCAGCGTTTACGCGACATGCGCGCTCCAGCAGACGTGAGTGCAGGTAGAAAACGTCACCTGGGTATGCTTCACGGCCCGGTGGGCGCTTCAGCAGCAGGGAGATCTGACGGTATGCCCATGCCTGTTTAGTCAGGTCATCGTATACGATCAGAGCATCTTCACCGCGGTCCAGGAAGTATTCACCCATCGCACAACCAGCGTATGGAGCCAGGAACTGCATTGCTGCAGGATCGGCTGCACCAGCGGCAACGATGATGGTGTTTTCCAGCGCGCCGTGCTCTTCCAGCTTACGTACAACGTTAGCAATAGACGACTGCTTCTGACCTACGGCAACGTAGATACATTTAACGCCAGTGTTTTTCTGGTTGATGATGGCGTCGATAGCCATCGCCGTTTTACCAGTCTGACGGTCACCAATGATCAGCTCACGCTGACCACGGCCAACCGGTACCATGGAGTCAACTGCTTTGTAACCAGTCGGCAGAGGCTGATCAACACCCTGACGTGCAATAACGCCCGGTGCAACGCGCTCTACTGGAGCTGAGGTAGCAGTCTCAATAGGACCTTTACCATCAATTGGGTTACCCAGTGCGTCAACTACACGGCCCAGCAGTGCTTCGCCAGTAGGTACTTCCAGGATGCGGCCAGTACACTTCGCAGTCTGACCTTCGGCCAGACCTTTGTAGTCACCCAGAACAACGGCACCAACGGAGTCACGCTCCAGGTTCATTGCCAGGCCGAATACGCCGCCTTCAAATTCAATCATCTCACCGTACATGGCATCAGCCAGACCGTGAATTCGAACGATACCGTCGGATACAGATACGACAGTGCCCTCGTTCTGGGCTTGTGAAGTTACATCAAGGCTTTCAATTCGCTTCTTGATTACTTCGCTGATCTCAGATGGATTCAGTTGCTGCATGAATCGTCCCTCAAACTAGGATTTCATCGCTTCGGCTAACTTCGACAGTTTTCCAGTTACGGATCCGTCGATAACCAAGTCCCCGGCACGGATGATCGCGCCACCGATGAGAGACTCATCGATTTCGCTGGTCAAACGCACATCACATTGCAATTTGGCTTTTAAGGCTGCCGCCAATTTCTCAGCCTGTGCATCGCTGATCTCGAATGCAGAGGTTACAACTACATCAACAGTGTTCTGCAGTTGAGCTTTCAGCTCTTCGTAGAGCGCCGCGATTTCAGGCAGTAAAGCCAGACGCTTGTTTTCAGCCAGTACGGCCACCAGGTTTTTGGCTGCTTCGTTCAGCTTGTCGCCACATACGTCGGTCAGTGCCTGTGCCTGCTGCTCGGAAGTCAGAGACGGGTGCACCAGTACTTTTGCCATATCGGCATCTGCCGCAAATGCAGACAGAGTCGCCAGGTCATCAGACCAGGCATCGAGTGCACTCTTCTCGCTTGCTTCAGCAAACACGGCCTTAGCGTATGGCCGAGCGAGAGTTGTTAATTCAGCCATGGAAAACCTCGCTTAGAGCTCTTGGGCCAGTTTATCCAGCAGCTCGTTGTGAGCTGTTGCATCTACTGATTTGCCAAGGATTTTCGCTGCACCGGCTACTGCCAGTTCAGACACCTGCTTACGCAGAGCTTCTTTAGCGCGGTTTGCCTCTTGCTCAACTTCAGCTTGAGCAGCAGCTACGATGCGCTGACCTTCGGAACGAGCAGTTTCTTTTGCTTCGTCCACGATCTGGTTAGCACGCTTGTTCGCCTGCTCGATGATTTCAGCAGCTTTGTTCTTTGCTTCACGCAGCTGGTCAGCGGCTTCTTTCTGAGCCAGTTCCAGATCACGTGCAGCGCGGTTAGCTGCGTCCAGACCATCGGCAATTTTCTTTTCGCGTTCTTGCATAGCGCTCAGCAGGTGAGGCCATACAAACTTCATGCAGAACCACACGAAGACGCCAAAAGTGATGATCTGGCCGATCAGAGTCAAATTTATGTTCACGCCAGAGCCCTCATGTTCGTTGATTAAGGAAGTTCGTTAAGAAATGAACCCTTAAGCTGCGAACATCAGGTACAGGCCCAGACCAACACCGATCATAGGTACGGCGTCAAGCAGACCAGCGATCAGGAACATTTTGCCCTGCAGCATTGGACCCAGTTCAGGCTGACGAGCAGTACCTTCCAGCAGACGACCACCCAGCAGACCGAAACCGATAGCAGTACCCAGAGCACCCAGACCAATCATCAGAGCCGCAGCCAGGAATACCAGACCTTGTTCCATAATTTTCTCCAAATAGAAGTAAGTTAGTTAAAGTGAGTTAAGGTTTAAAAATTAATGATCTTCGTGCGCCATGCTCAGATACACGATGGTCAACATCATGAAAATGAACGCTTGCAGTGTGATCACCAAAATGTGGAATACCGCCCACGCCCACTGCAGAACACCAGCCATCAGACCCAGTGCAATACCCGCAGAGAACATCAGTGCGATAAGGATAAAGATCATCTCGCCGGCGTACATGTTTCCGAACAGACGCAGACCCAGTGAGATAGGTTTCGCGATCAGGGCAACGATTTCCAGGAAGAAGTTCACTGGAATGAAGATGGCCTGAACCACAGGATTTTTAGCGCTGAATGGCTGCAGCGTCAGCTCAGCGACGAAGCCGCCGATACCTTTGATCTTGATTGAGTAGAAGATCATCAGTGCGAATACGAAAATTGCCATACCCAGAGTGACGTTAACGTCAGTTGAAGGTACGACTTTCATGTAGTGAACGCCCATTGCGCCGAAGATGGCAGGCAATACGTCTACAGGAATAAGGTCCATGAAGTTCATCATGAAGACCCAGGTAAAGATGGTCAGAGCCAGAGGAGCAACGAGAGCGCTGCGGCCGTGGAATGATTCTTTTACTGTGTTGTCGATGAACTCAACGATCATCTCAACAAAGTTCAGCATGCCACTTGGAACACCAGTGGTTGCTTTCTTAGCCATGCGCCAGAACAGGAACATGATCAGACCGCCCAGACCGATAGACCAGCCCAGTGAGTCCACGTGAACTGCGTTGAAGCCCATTGCTGCCGCTTCTTCGCCACCGTGAGCCATAGTCCAGGTTGCTTCCGTCAGTTCTGTCGTAGAACCGTCTTCGTTGTGACGTACGTAACCCGCTGGCAGTTTGCCGTAGGTGAGGTTCGTCAAATGGTGCGAGATATACTCTTGGGAGTTACCAGCCATCGTTCACTCTCAAATCTTTAGGTTTATAAATTGGCAATTCTTGCTGAGGCGATGTGCCCCAGCTGCACTGTTATGAATCCTGCAAACAGTGCCAGAACATTCAGAGGCTCAACGCGTTGGAAGATGACACCAAAACACAACGCTGTGAGCACAAACTTCCAGGACTCACCCTGGTAAAACGATTGCACGACCTGAGCAGCTGCTCTTGCACCTGTGTAGCGGAACGCTCGCCATATAAAGTAGGCGTTCGGAAGAGCACATGTCAGTCCTCCCAGTAACGCCGAATACGCGGCCACATCGCTGTGAATCCAGGCCAGAGCGGCAGAAATCAGAGTCAGGGCAAGCTGTAAAAATATGACCCTGTAGACCGGTGGACGCGGTATCGAAGACAACCTGTGCTCCACTATCAGTACGATTTCTGCAACGCCCTGTTCGGGCAGCCCATTTTCAGGGCGCGAGGATTATAGGGGGTAGCGGCTCCCGCTTCAACAGCAACCGGTCCGAAAGGGAAAGATAATTACTTATTGGCGCGGGATACCCGGCAAAGGGCTCAGATAGACCTCCGCAACATATCCGGCAGAGAATATCAACGGGGGCGAATGTCGACTTTTACATTTGCAGCAGGAACGAGCACTGGTACCGGTACTGCCGGTGTCATGCTGGCTTTATCGCCGGTCTGATCCGGAACTTCGGGATGTTGCTCATTGCTGACACGCCCTTCATCCTCACTGGCTGCAACGCGACTTTTCTCGAGTCCGGTGACGTAATCGACGCGGGTGTCCTTGAGAGCGCTGTCGTCCATCATCATCATCGGCCTCGGGGTCGCCGAAGTGTTCATGGATAGCGTTAGGGAAAATGCAATAAAAGGGAAAATAACAACTTTCATATCGGACTCCTGATCTAACAGGAGTCTAGTCAGCGGCCGGAGAGACCGCTGTAAACTGACAGGTTTGTCACTTTCTATGACAAAGCAGCAACGGACAGAAGTTACTGAATATGGCCAAGAATGCCATCCAGCTCGTCAAGTGTGGTGTAGTTAATGACCAACTTCCCTTTGCCTTTAGCAGTGTGCTGGATCGCAACCTTAGCTCCCAGGCGCTCACCTAACATGCGTTCCAGACGCTGGATATCCGGGTTAACCACTTTGCTCTTGTCCGCTTTTTTATCAGCGCCTTCAAGGAGGTTACGCACCAGCGCTTCGGTCTGGCGGACGGTAAGTGCACGGGCAACAACATCCGATGCTGCGACGCTCTGCTGCTCAATGGGCAGTCCCAGCAACGCACGGGCATGACCCATTTCGATGTCGCCGTGCTCAAGTAAGCGTTTTACATCTTCGTTCAGATTCATCAGACGAAGGAGGTTAGCAACAGTCGCTCGGTTTTTACCTACGGCCTCAGCGACTTCCATCTGAGTCAGTTCGAACTCGTTCTGCAGACGGTGAAGCGCCATGGCTTCTTCCATCGGATTCAGGTCTTCGCGCTGGATGTTTTCAATCAAGGCCATGGCGATCGCGGCTTCATCAGCGACATCACGGATCAAAGCAGGAACCTTGTCCAGCTGCGCCAGCTGACTGGCACGCCAGCGACGCTCACCAGCAATAATTTCAAAACGATCGGTCTGACCAGGCAGTGGGCGCACCACAATCGGCTGCATCAGGCCCTGAGCCTTAATCGACGCGGCAAGTTCTTCCAGCGCCTCTGGCTGAATGTCGCGACGTGGCTGATAACGGCCAGGCTGAACCCACTCCACGGGCAAGTGGCGCAGCTCTCCATCTTTTGGTTCTACCGTATCTCCGGCACTGGCTACGTTACTGATGTCTTCTTCCGCAGACGCTGTTGGTACCGCTTCACTGCGACTGCTCGCCAGCAGTGCATCCAGACCACGACCTAAGCCACGTTTTTTCTTTGCTACCATGTTCAGTTTCCAGCTTTTTTCATGCGGCGGTTCAGTTCACCTGCAAGTGCAAGATAGGCGAGAGCGCCTTTCGAAGTTTTGTCGTACATAAGAACCGGCAGACCATGACTCGGCGCTTCTGCCAGCCGGACATTACGGGGAATCACAGCGGTGAACAGCTTGTCACCAAAGTGCTGGGACAGCTGATCAGACACGTCTTTGGTCAGGCTGTTGCGCGGATCGTACATGGTACGGATCAGGCCGGTGATTTCCAGATTCGGATTTGGCCCTTCCTGAATTGAGCTGATGGTCTGCATCAGTGCACTCAGACCTTCCAGTGCATAGTATTCACACTGCATCGGGATCAGTATGCCCTGCGCCGCCACAAGCGCATTCAGCGTCAACATGTTCAGCGATGGCGGGCAGTCAATCAGGATATAGTCATATTCTGGCAGCAGTGGCTGCAGGGCGTTTTTAAGACGCTGCTCACGGCTACCTACTTCCATAAGTTCTACTTCGGCAGCCGTCAGGTCACCGTTAGCTGGCAAGACATCAAAGCCACTCTCTGGTGCCTGGGTACGTGCCTGTGACGCACTGCAATTAGCCACCAGCACATCGTACATAGAACGCTCAAGGTCGTATTTATCAACACCCGAACCCATTGTGGCATTGCCCTGAGGGTCCAGATCAATCAGCAGTACACGACGCTTAGTTGCAGCCAGAGACGCGGCCAGATTAACCGCCGTGGTCGTCTTACCGACACCGCCTTTCTGGTTGGCAATGGCAAAAATATGGCTCACGTTAATTCGTCCCTTAAGAGGCTGCCGGAATCAGTCGCAGAAGATGACGCTCACCTTCAACGCCCGGAATGTGGAGTTCAGTTACATCTGTTACTTCAAATTCGCCGCGCAGATCATCAATTTCCTGCTGCGGGTACTGGCCTTTCATCGCCAGAAAACAGCCATCTTCTGCTCGCAGATGATGACACCAACCGGTCATGTCAGCGAGAGAAGCAAAGGCCCGGCTGACAATCATATCGAAAGGCTGTGGGGGATGATACGCCTCGACGCGACCGTTCACTATGGTCACATTGTCGAGCTTGAGACTGGTCTTTGCCTGAAACAGAAATCGGGTTTTTTTGCCGTTACTGTCGAGCAAAGTGAAGCGTTTCTGCGGATTCATAATCGCCAGAACAATACCTGGTAAGCCTGGCCCAGTACCCACATCTATGATGTTTTCAGCATCCTGCACGGCCGGATGAACCGCCAGACTGTCGAGCAGATGCAGCGCCACCATGCCCGCTTCGTCACGGATCGCCGTTAAGTTGTAGGCCTTGTTCCA
>JAYNJA010000013.1:22789-28821 GCA_038109705.1 Thalassolituus sp.
AGCTGCTGTTCGGATGTGCTCATAACGGATGTCGTTCAGGAATGCCTTAAAGGCGGCGAGTTTATCACAGGTTTCCGTCAGGTCAGACGGGAGAAATGGACGGCCGGTTTCCGGCGGTTAAAAAGAAACCAGCTCAAGATCCGGGCGTATTAACAGAGCGCTGACCTCCTGTTCCCGTAACCAGCCTTCACCCGCGCCCTCTTTCAACATGGCGATCGTCGACAGGGTGCCGGCGAGCAGACAGCTCGGTGCCAATACGGTAACAGAGGCCCAATAAGAGACTGGGCGCCCTGTCTGGGGGTTGAGAATATGACAGTAACGTTCTCCGTTCTGTTCAAAATACCGCTCGTAATCGCCACTGCTGGCCATTCCACCACGATACGCTGGCAGTGACGCAATGGCCTGTTCCGGATCTCTGGGATTACGGACACCCAGCACCCATGGGGAATCGTCGGCCTTAGGGCCAAGAATATGAAGGTCACCGCCGAGGTCAATGATGCCTGAGGTTATACCGCCACTGCGTGCGACACCTGCAGCAGCATCGGCGGCATACTCTTTACCGATACCGCCAAAGTCGATTTCCATCCCCTCAGGCAGAGTGACACAACCCTTACTGATGTCGAGACGATTAAGCCCAATATGCGGGATTACATCTTCAAGCTGAGCATCAGAGGGGAGAGTACCCGCCTTAAAGTCCCACACCCGGCGAAGAATGCCAGAGGTGATATCAAACAGGCCGTCGCTCTGCTCAAAACAGACCTGGGCATACTGCAACAGCCATAGAGTTTCGTTGTCGACCTTAACAGAGGCACTACCAGCACTCTGATTAATCTGGCTGACTACGCTGTCGTCACGGTAACGGCTGTACTTCTGCTCAATGCGGCGAACCTCGCCTTCCATCGCTGCGATCAACTCTGCCGGCGTATCCTCTGGCAGATGAAAGCAGCAGGGCGAAGCCATCGCTGTGAAGGAATGCTGTCGGAGGCTGCCGACTATGACACCCGGATCACTCACGACGGTATTCGATACCGATACTGATAATGGAATAATCGACCAAAGCGGGGGCTTCATCCTCAGGCACCTGCAACATCATCATATCCTCACTGGACATGTACTGCTGCCAGTCGAGGCTGACCTGCCAGCTCCGATATACAAAGCGGGCTTCGAGACCAGCGGTCACGGCACCGTACGATGAGAGGCGATAGTCTGAGCTGCTGTATGTGGCGTCACTGGAGGCATTGATACTGTAAAACTCTGCCTGGGTCTGACGGTAATAACGCAACGACGGCGTCAGAAAGATATCCACAGTCCCTGTGCGTAACTTCTGAGACCAGGCCAGATCCAAAGTATTTGAGTGAATACCCCAGCTGTCGCTGATATAGCGGTAATCCAGATGCACTGCCGCGCCGGACAGCACTGGATAATAATGCCGCAAACGGCTATCGAGCAGATATTGAGTACGCTCACCAGGCCGCCGGTCTTCAAATTTATACGGATCAGACAGGTAGCCTGACCACCGGGTAAAGCCACCGCCTACCTGTAATACCGTATCTTTGTTGATAATCTGTGATACACCTTCATACAGAGAGAAGCTACGTTTGACCCGCCCGTCCGCCTCGCTACGGGCTTCCGACAGGTACGCATCTGTCGGTGCCAGCATGTCATAGGACATACTTACCGAACCCAACAAGGTGGTGTGTTTATTAAACAGATTGAGAGTGCCATCCGCACCAACGGCAACGGAGTCGTAATCATTTTCTGTGGAGAGGGCAAAGGTGCCGCCCAGTGCGCCATCAATTCCGCCCCGCCCGGAACCGTCAAAATAGCGGGTGGGGGACAACTTCAGGTCGATGCGGGTCTCATCAATACTGGCGCCACTCATCAGCACGACACTCTGGCCGTCACCATTTCTGTAAGTCTGCATCGGCGATGCACCACTCATGGTTTCGTACTGAAGCTCACTGCGCAGATACCACTGGCCATTCAAAGGGCGGCGATACCCAAACTGGTGCACGTCGATGCTGTAGCGCCCGGTGTCATCTGAAAAGGTGCGGCTCTCAGGAATGTCCGCTTCCTGATACTGACTGTAGCGGTAACTCATCGCCGTTTCAGTCGGAACTGGGTCTGCCTGGCCCGGTAACGCTGCCGCTGCCGCTGCAAGGGCAGCCAATGAACTCTTTGCTTTCATCATCAGTTACAGCCGCAGCCGCCTCCCGCTGCCGAGCCGCCGCCGGAAGTACCTTCTTTAGAGAAGTTAATGTGATTGTCGAGCGAGGCTTTCAGAGGGTCAATCTGCCAGGCCATAACATCCTGAGCCAGATGACCCCGCTCCCAGGGCTCCACCGTTGAGCAGCCAGTTACTGTTAATGCCAGCAACGAGAGCAATACAGCCCTGTAGCTTACGTGCTTCATCCGTACTTCCCTTAACCTGTGACTACTATGCGAATATGCTGAAATCATCGACGTTGATTGGATAACTGGCCGCGAGTGTCGACCCACCTACGCCCATTAAGCGGCGAATCTCCCGATTCACATGCTCCGGCGTCAGCACTACGCCATTCTCGTCGGGCTGACCCGTTGTCAGGTTCACTGGCTGAGCCATAAACTCATTGGTGGAGGCACCGAACACCCGTCCACCTGTCTGCTCCGGAGTAAGCACTAACATACTAGTGACTGGCCAGTGGTCCTTACCGTTACCGGAATTGTAATACGGCGTACGGCCAAAATCCGAACCCAGCACTACCGTCGTGCGATCTGCAATCCCCGCATATTCAAGCGCAACCATCAGGAAGTGAACACCTTCAAGCAAATCCCCAAGGCCAGGGTAAGCATTGGAATCGTGATTACCATGGGTATCGAAGCTACCGAAGTTGAGATTTGCACTAGCAGTCAGTCCCGCCGCCATCGCAGCGACGACAACTTCCGCTTGGCTCTTCAGACTATTACCGCGCCCAGCATTCCAGTTCAGATCACGATCCACGTTCGCCTGAATGTCTTCCAGCACCACGGTCAGCTCGCCGAGATTACTGTCCGTGTTGCGGATGCCAAGTAACTGCTGCAATTGTTTACGACGCAACGGCAGCTGTTCATTACTTAGCTGTCGTTGAATACGGGCCTCCTGTGCCGCCGTAACGCGAGTATATAAGTCAGTGCTCCGGTCATGGGTACGAAACAGGAAACCGTCATTAGCATCGGCATAATTCGGATCAGCGACGTCGCTGACAAATCCCGCACTGCTGGCACGGGCGCGGGCCACCAGAGAATCAGTAAAGTCATAGCCACCGTTACTGATGTAAGCCATAGGTAACGTCGGCGACACTGCCGCAGCATAATAGGCTGCCAGGCTCGGATAGCCGGTTTCTCCCCGTCCGGACCAGACAAAACGATTTCCAGTGTCGTGGTTATTGGTACCAGTGTCGATACCGTTAATCACCGTCAGGCGGTTACCGTAAGTCGTAAAGAAGTTATCGAACTGGTCATTGATACGCTGCCTGATGGTTTCATCATTCGACACCCCCTCAGGAATTGCACTCCAGCGAATCTGACCAAAGACTTTGTTGTTATCAATATCCACGGAGTTGGTTGAACCTTCGTAGCGGTCAGTCTCTTCGGGATAGGCATTGTTCAGGCCTTTAGGGTCACACAGTGATGTTGGGTCCCACCCACCGCTCGCATTGACTACTATCAGAAACTTATCTGGCGCAGCGGCATGAACTTTAGGCGCCCACAAAGGCGCCTGTGCAGTCAGACCTGCGGCTGCCATCAACTGAAGAAAATTACGACGTTTCATAACGGCCCCCTTACTCATACCCAAAGCGATAGTCGGCCAGCAGATAGGTCAGTACCGCCTGCCACGCCCGGATGTTGTAGTACTCATCCTGCTGAATCATGTCTTCTTCTGGCAGGTCGCCATCGGACCGACCATCTGCCATCCGGTACCAACGAGCCCGGCACTCCCACTCGATCCAGGTACTGGGCTCCGGATCATAAGCATCAGGATCTTCCAGCATGGCCTGACCCGCTTCAAATACCTCCATGAACAGGGCATATGTTGCCTCAAGCTCGGGGCTCGTATCAGCGATGTCTTCACCCAATAAAGTCCAGTGCAGATACTGAATGTTGTCTTTAATCCGTGCGATTGCCTGTGGACTATCAATGCCTTCAAGATCTTTCGGGAGAGTTGTGGTTTCGACATATGGGAAGAGAACGCGCTCGTTGGTTGGCTTAACAAAATCGAAAGCCGTGGCGCGACAGGCCATCTCTGAGGCCATGCGATTCTGGATCGCGATGATTAAGCCGCCGGGCTCGCGGATACGCGAGGTGATACTGTCAGAATCCATGCCCCCATACATGATGCGGTTGTCTTCATAGCGGAATTCGTCCCAGCCAAAACCAACGGTTGCCTGCAATTTGATCTGCATCTGCTCAGGGCTCAGGAACTGAGTCGCGCCGATATGATCACTCACAACAAGTTCTGAGGTATCAACCGCATCAGCCCGATAATATGGACTGAGAAGAATCGCTTTTACCGCTGCCTTGATCTGCCAATTGCTGGCAATCAGAGCTTCGCTGATGCCATTCAGAATCGCACGCTGACTGTTGTATGCGAGCTTCTCATCGTCGCTGGCATCCGATGGCGGCGCAGGTAAAACTTCCTGACCAATAATGCCCTGATACAAAGTACGGACCGTTGCCCGGGCAAAGCGAGGATCAGCTGCAATCTCCTGCCCCAGCCATTGCAACATATTGCGGAAGTAGCCCTGCGAACCCGACAATGGCAAGGTTTTTCCACCAAGGCCCGGCGCCTCGATATCTGAACTGTCCCAGCGGTTATCAGAAGTACTGCCGGTGACTATGTACTGGCCTCGATCGGTCCAGTGCTGAAACGCCGACGACACAGGGTCCATCACCTGATGGCAGGCATAACAGGCTGGGTCCAGAAGAGTAGGGTTGCTTACGCCAGAACCAATACCATCCCCGGGACGTTCGCCTTCAATGGCCAGGATATCGGTATCCAGAAAGTAGTCGAACACGATGCGCGAACGATGGCGGTTACGGTTGGTATTGGTCGTCGGATAACGATTCAGGAACATCGCCGAGGTCAACACACCCGCATGAGGCACACCAGTAATTTCAAACTCCAGCTTTTTAGTTACTCTGGCCGGTTTGAAATCCGTTGGATCGTAGTAAACCTGCACACCATTGTCATCGCAGACTGGCTCTTCGAGCTGACGGAATTGCGCCTCCGGGTCGACCAGCTCAGCCTCATACACCTGCTGGCTATACCAATTCACCATCATATAGTCAGCGGTCATGATCAGTGTATGCGGCAGATCATTCATAGCCGCGTAGCGAACCAGCTCTAATGGCTCGCGTGCAACGGCATCGTTGGTGATACCCCGAATGCAGCTGCGGATGTCACTCATAGACTCCTCAGTATCAGCGTACACATCGTTATACCACTTACGATTCGGATAATCGTCGCTATCGAGGAGGTTAATCCCACCTTCATACAGGTTACTGGTGAGGTACTTGTCGGTCAGCAGCTGCTCATTGAAGAACGACATCAGATTCTCGTAGAACGCGTCTTCACTCATGATCTGATCCAGCGCCTGACTGAGACCCGCATCGCCTTCATTGTTGATGAGATCAATTTCATCGCTCTGCGGCAATCTACCCGCCAATTGCAACGATGCTTTACGCAGTGTCAGGGCTGAGCTCGCATTCTCAACGCCCTGAATGGTCGACAGCGCATCAGCCAGATTACGCCCGTTAAAGGCATAAAGAATGTACTCAGCAGTGTCGCTGGCACAGTCGTCGATACAGGCCTGAGTATCGCCAATCGGCATTGTCCGGCTGATTTCGTCAGCCAGCACCGACAACGAAGAACAGGTCGCGCAGCCGACCAATGTCGGGCCAACGGACGTCCCGTTGCCATCAATGCCATGACAGGAAGCACATTGCTGTTGATAAGCCGAGTGACCCGCAGCGTTGTAGCCGTCGTCCGTAAGCTCATCCGAATAATTATTATC
>JAYNJA010000014.1:0-2457 GCA_038109705.1 Thalassolituus sp.
CTTCGATGCCGACGCCTGTGTCAGTCACGCTCAAACAGAGTTGAGCACCCTCCTCATACCAGCGAACGTTAACCTTACCGCCTTCGGGGGTGTATTTAACCGCGTTGATTATCAGGTTAGTGAAAGCACTGCGCAGTTCGTTTTCGTAGCCTTGCAGGCTAGCCTCAGACTCAAGGGTCAGAGTAACTTTGTGTCTTCCCGATGAGACGGCAATGGCCTCTTCTGTAATCTGTTCGAGCAGAGTAATGACATCGACTTCATCCGCATGTTCGTGGGAGTGATTTTCGAGGCGCGAGAGGATTAACAGGTCGCGCACCAGTGAATCCATGCGCCCGGCCTGCTCCTGCATCTGGGTCAGCATGCGCCCGGTACGCTCTGGCAGTCCTTCAGTCAGCTGTTCCATTGTCTCCAGATAACCACGGATTACCGTCAGTGGTGTGCGCAGCTCATGGCTGACGTTAGCCACAAAGTCTTTGCGCATCTCTTCCAGCTGGCGGATACGGGATACATCGTGAACGATCATCAGCTGGTCGTTGCGTCCGAAAGGCGTCACTTTGATCTCGAGCCACTGATCACGATTCACCGGAGAGGGCATCTGCAGCGGATTATCGAAGTTGCCGGCAGAGAGGTAATTACCAAAGTCTGGAGCACGGATCAGGTTGGTAATCGGTTGGTCGATATCGACGGGGTCCCTGAGGCCAAGGCACTCGCTGGCGGCCGAGTTCCACCATTCCAGATTGCCATGACGATCGACCATGATCACGGCTTCCTGCAGAGCTGACGTCGAGTCCTGCAATCGGTCTGTAATGGCAAGAAGGCGATGACGATAGCGTTGTGAGCGTTTGGTAGGGCGCAGAGCAAGACGAACCATTTCATACCAGATGCCACGCATCTCTGGCGCATCGATACGTTCGTAAGCCGTCAGCCAATGACGGAAGCGAAGGGCCTGACGTAAGTGCCAGGCGAGCAACAGGGTACTGACAATCGCCAGTGGCAGAAACGGCAGAGGGCTCCACCAGATTCCGCTGACTCCTGTAGCCAGCAGCAACAGGAGCAGCCCGCGCTCCTTGCGCCAGCCGTTCATAATCAGGAAGCTTTGGTTGAGAACCGGTAGCCGGTGCCACGTACCGTCTGAATCAGATGTTCGTGAGTATTGCCCAATGCCTTGCGCAGACGACGGATATGAACATCGACAGTCCGTTCTTCAACGTAGACATTGCCGCCCCAGACCTGATCCAGCAATTGCGAACGTGAATAGGCGCGCTCCTGATGGGTCATAAAGAACTGCAGCAGGCGGTATTCGGTCGGGCCAACTTCGATTGGATCGTTGTGAGACATGACACGGTGACAGACCGGGTCGAGTATCAGGCCATTCACTTCAATCGCTTCTTCAACGCCCGGAGGAGTAGCGCGACGCAGAACGGCTTTCAGACGAGCAACCAGCTCACGTGGTGAAAAAGGCTTAGTGATGTAGTCATCAGCGCCGCTTTCCAGCCCCTGAACTTTATTCTCTTCTTCGCCTTTGGCCGTAAGCATGATGATTGGCAGTTCAGCGGTGGCTTCATCGCGCTTCAGGCGACGGGCAAATTCAACGCCAGAAACACCCGGAAGCATCCAGTCGAGTAGAAGCATATCCGGGCGCTGATCGACAACGATCGAGTGCGCTTCCTGCACGTTCTCAGCTTCGAGGCATTCGTAGCCAGCCATTTCCAGGGCTACAGCGATCATTTCGCGAATCGGTGCTTCATCATCAACGATCAGCACTCTTTTACCGGCAGTTGTCATAGGTCCAGTCACAGTTCGTTTTATCATTACTGCCGTATTACAACGGTGCAATGTTACAAAGATGTGACAGGTGGGCCGAATGCTTCTCTGAAGTGTAAAAAAGTCAGTTTACGAGCAGGTAATTCGCAACAATACCGACCAGAATGATCAGGCCGTACCAGTGACTTTGCAGGAATACTTTAAAACAGGCTTCTCTTGAGCGATCCCGCGCTGACCAGAGTTGCCAGCTAATCAAGGCCACGCCTGCAAGCAAGGCGACGTAATACGGCCAGCCAAATTCAAACTGCTGGCCGGCGAGTAACAGGAAAGCGGCGTTCATCAGCTGCAGCAGGCCGATGATCTGCAGATCCAGATCGCCGAACAGGATCGCCGTCGACTTCACGCCGATTTTTACGTCATCGTCACGATCCACCATGGCGTAGTAAGTGTCGTACGCAACGGTCCAGCAAAGGTTGGCGGCATAGAACAGCCAGAGATGCGCCGGTAGCTCATTGGCTTCCGCAGCAAATGCCATAGGAATCGCCCAGGAAAACGCGGCCCCGAGAAATAGCTGGGGCAGGTGAGTGTGGCGCTTCATAAATGGATAGAGTGCAGCAAGCGCAACCCCACCAAACGACAACATGATGGTCAGGCTGTTGGTCAGCAGTACCAACAGAAAGGCGACAACCAGAA
>JAYNJA010000014.1:2496-11692 GCA_038109705.1 Thalassolituus sp.
TCAGGGCGCCTGTCGCGAGGGGGCGGTCACAGGTGCGCTTAACATGGCCATCGACCTTGCGGTCGGCGTAATCATTGATCACGCAGCCGGCTGAGCGCATCAGAAAAACACCCAAAGTGAAAATGATCAGGTTGGCGATGGAGGGAACACCTTCAGCGGCCGCCCACAGGGCCCAGAGTGTTGGCCATAACAGCAGATACGAGCCGACCGGGCGGTCGATGCGGGTAATGGCAACCCAGGCGCGCCATTGCGGCCAGGTCTGATCAAGCTGTGAGGCGAGGGCTTTCATAGAATATCGTCAGACAAATTTGTACAAATCCGGGCTGAACGCCTCGGTAACTAACAGAGAACCGCGACCAATGTGGAACACAGAACGACGGGCCCATTGTAACCCGAGGGCGTTGGCTTTGCAGTGCGAGCCCTGAATCTGGCCGCGTTCGAGGTCTGGCTGGCTGAACAGAAAACTGCCCAGCGAGCGGTTACCCAGATGCTTCAGACGCGAAAGTTTACCTGTCATTGCATGCACGGGGACTGCCGTGCGCGCATACACAACGGGGGTATCAGCAAGCAACAATCGTACTTCACGAAACCAGACAGGTTGCGACGCAGACAGCCCGAGTTCTTTACGCTCGGTCGGTGTTGGCTGACTATAGCCTTCGCGCAGACATTCGACACGGAACTGCCCCGGACGCAGGGCCGAAAGCCTTGCCGTCAGTGAGCCCTGATCAAATAGCCAGGAGCGCCAGAACGGAGCAAATGACGCAGGAATAACCTGCATACGGGCAGACCATCCGGGGCTGGCCGGATGCATTACCGAGGCTGGGATAAGGGTGTGAGTCATGGCGCGGAGGATGCGCCAAAACCGCGTCTCAGGCAAGTAAGACGGGCCTTCTGTATAAAAAATGCCCTGAATTGACCGTTGATTTTGAGGCCATGGATCAGTACTTTTAGCGCCCTCACTATTAACGTACTCATAGGTTACTGCAATGAAAAAGTGGCAATGTGTTGTATGCGGCTGGATTTATGATGAAGAAGCCGGCGCACCTGAAGAAGGCATCGCCCCTGGCACTCGCTGGGAAGACGTACCTGAAGATTTTATCTGCCCAGACTGCGGTGTAGGTAAAGAAGACTTCGAGATGGTCGAAATCTGATTCTTCTGAGCTGCCGTTCAGGCAGCTCACCCCCGCTTGACCCGTCTGCAAGTCTGCAGAAATCTTAAGAATACTGAATAAACGGATCACCTTATGAGCAACTCATCTGCCCCAGTAGTAATTATTGGCTCAGGCCTGGCCGGATATAACCTGGCTAAAGAACTGCGCAAGCTCGCTCCAGAACAAGACATGCTGATGATTACGGCGGATGACGGCCGTAACTACTCCAAGCCAATGCTGTCTACCGGTTACGGTAAGAACAAAGGCGCCGACGAACTTGCCCTGAGCAGCGCGGCTGCAATGGCTGAGCAGCTGAACATGACTATTCGTACCAATACGCTGGTTACGGCTATCGATCCAGAAGCACACACAGTGTCTCTGGGTGACGAAACGGTTGAGTACAGCAAGCTGGTGCTGGCCTGGGGTGCTGAGGCTGTCGCTCCTCGCATCGAGGGTGATGCCGGTGACCTGGTGTTCTCTATTAACGACCTGGAAGACTACGCGCGCTTCCGCGCCTCTGCTGATGGCAAGAAGCGAGTTCTGATCATGGGCGCAGGTCTGATCGGTTGTGAATTTGCTAACGACATGACTGCAGGCGGTTTCGAGTGTGAAGTGGTTGCTCCATGTGATCAGGTATTCCCGACTCTGCTGCCAGTTGATGCTGCTAACGCAGTTCAGCGTGGCCTCGAAGGTATCGGTGTTAAATTCCACCTTGGTCCTCTGGTTACTCGCATCAACCGTGATGGCGAGGGCGTTGTAGCAACCCTGAGCAACGGCGACGAAGTTAAAGTCGATGTTGTTGTTTCTGCGATTGGTCTGCGTCCACGCCTGGACCTCGCTGTGAAGGCTGGTATCAAGGTAAACCAGGGCATCGTTGCTGACCGTCTGCTGAAAACCAGTGCTGAAGATGTTTACACGCTGGGTGACTGTGCTGAAGTTGAAGGCCGCGTACTGCTGTACGTTCTGCCACTGATGGCAGCTGCCCGTGCTCTGGCGAAAACAATCACAGGTACTGATACTGAAGTCAGCTATGGCGTGATGCCGGTGACAGTGAAAACTCCGGCGTGTCCTGTGGTCGTTTCACCGCCAGCGGGCGAACTCGCGGGTCGTTGGATTGTTGAGCAGGAAGGCAATGACGTGCAGGCGGAATTCCGCAATGAGGCCGGTGATCTGCTTGGATACGCTTTGACCGGAGCGAAAGTAGCGAATAAAGTAGCACTCAACAAAGAATTGCCGGCAATCATGCCCTGAATTCTCTGTGGAAATGACTGCTCACTCGCTGAGCAGTCGAACCAACGGAAACAAGGATACAACTATGCGTAAACCAGAACTGGCTGCGGCCATCGCTGAAAAAGCTGATCTGAGCAAGGAAAAAGCAGCGGAAGTGATCACTGCGTTCACCGACCAGATCGCCAAGTCTCTGAGCGAAGGCGACTCAGTAACTCTGATCGGTTTCGGCACCTTTGAAGTACGTAACCGTGCTGAACGTCAGGGTAAAAACCCGCAGACTGGTGAGCCAATCACTATTGCGGCAGCTAAAGTACCAGCGTTCAAACCAGGTAAAGCGCTGAAGGAAACCGTACAATAAGCGGTCGCCATGATATTGCCACGGCCGGAGAGCTTACCCGCGAGTGGGTGGTCCGGCTGGTGGTCGGCGAAGGGCTTTGCCCTTTTGCCAGCCCGGTGATGAACTCTCTGATCACTGAGGTAAGCTCTTCTCTTGACGACCGTACCGCTACTGCCGAGTTTATGACTCTGCTTGATCGTGTTGCGGCGGCAGATCCGCAGGAACTCCCTACGGCCCTCTTCGTTACCCCTTATCTGTTTGCTGATTTCGATGAGTATTGGAACTGGTACCTGATCTGCGATGAGTTACTGGTGCAGATGGGACACGAAGGGCTTTTACAGCTTGCTACGTTCCATCCGCATTACGAATTTGAAGGGGAAGACGAGGGTGATGCCAGCCATTTCACCAATCGTTCGCCGTTTCCGATGCTGCACATCATCCGGGAAGAAGACATCGAGAACGCCCTGGCTCCAATAAAATACCCTGAGCGCATTCCCGAGCGTAACCGTCAGCACATGCGCCGCTTGGGCACCGAAGGGCTACTTGCTATTATGCCGTCACTGGCTGACACAGCCGTATTCAGAAAAGAGGATAATACTGGTGATTAAATTCCGTTTGCTGCTTTGGTTTCTCGGAAAACTGATGAAGAGTGCTGCAAAAAAGAAACCTAAATTCCGCGAACAGCTGGAAGGGCAGGACCTGACGTTCCAGATTCAGACTGCCGATGCGGATGTCGTGCGTCAGTTTACTGTGCGCGACAATAAAATCAGCAGCAAAGGGAAAGCACACCCATCACCGGTATTTACTATCAGCTTCAAAGACGCACACACGGGTCTGAAAATCATGACCTCAAAAGACCGTAACGCGTTTATGAAGGGAATTCAGGATAAGGACATCGCGATCAGCGGTGATCTGACCAAAGTCATGTGGTTCCAGGGCATCAGTAAATACCTGAAACCTTGATCACCCCCTTATATTGATCAAACCCTGAAACGACGAGGAGGTCGTGCCGTGAATCTTACCACCCGAATTCTGTTGTCCATGGTGGCAGCAATCATTCTGGGCAAACTCACACACGACCTGCTGGCTGTACCGGATCTCAACAGCACTGTGTCGCTGGTGCTGGATGATATTCTTGTCGGTGGGGTGTTCACCCTGATCGGTAAAATCTTTGTAGCCAGCCTGAAAGTGCTGGTTGTCCCGCTGGTCTTCGTTTCTCTGGTATGTGGTGTGTGCCACCTTAATGATCAGAGCAGTCTTGGTCGTATGAGTATCAAAACCATCGGCCTGTATCTTGTGACAACCGCGATTGCTATCACCGCGGCGCTGACCTTTGCCAACGTCATTAATCCTGGTATCGGTGTCAATATGACCAGCGACAACAGCTTCGCGCCACCGGAAGCGGTGCCCCTGATGGATGTGCTGGCGAATATCTTCCCGACCAATCCATTCAAAGCCATGGTCGAAGGCAATATGCTGCAGGTGATCGTATTTGCCATCCTCATTGGTCTGGCGATCGGTCGTTCTGGTGTTCCGGGTGAGCGTATTGGCAAGATGTTTAACGACTGGAACGAAGTGTTGATGACCCTCGTGACCATGTTGATGAATCTTGCTCCCTACGGTGTATTTGCGCTGCTCTTCACTTTGTTTGCCTCGAAAGGCCTGGGCCCGGTACAGGAGCTGCTGGCGTATATGTTCACCGTGATTGGTGTGCTGCTGTTGCACGGCATTGTTGTTTATCCGTTGTTCCTGAAGGTGCTGACCGGGCTGTCACCAAAGATCTTCCTGCGCAAAATGTGGCCGGTTCAGCTGTTTGCTTTCAGTACCGCCTCCAGCAGTGCAACCCTGCCGGTAACAATCCGTAATGCGGAGCAGAATCTCGGTGTTGGTACACGCTCAGCGTCGTTTGCGCTGCCGCTCGGTGCAACCATCAATATGGATGGCACGGCGATTATGCAGGGCGTAGCGACAGTATTCATCGCCCAGGCCTTTGGCCTGAATCTGGATATTGGTGATTATCTTCTGGTGATCGCAACTGCAACTCTGGCATCGGTCGGTACGGCAGGCGTACCGGGTGTGGGCCTGATTACGCTGGCCATGGTGCTACAGCAGGTCGGTTTACCGGTAGAAGGGATTGCCCTGATTATCGGCGTCGATCGACTGTTAGATATGCTGCGCACCGCGGTGAATGTAACGGGTGATGCTATGGTCTCGCTGGTGATCGCCAAGACTGAAGACAACCTGAATTCAGATCGCTATCACGCACCGGCGCAACAGCTGAGCGAATAATCTGATGCCGTTTGTTTATTCTTCTCTGAAGCAGGGGACGGGGCGCTTTTTGCTCTGTCTTATGTGCTGTCTTTTGGTTTTAGCAGGCCTGATAGCGAATACTGCGGTGTATGCAGAAAGTGGCACCGAAACGGAAACGGAAACGGAAACGGAAACGGAAACAGATACCAGCGCCCGGATTATCCGTCTCAGCGGTGTGATGGGCATTTCAGATCAGGTTCGCCAACTCGCTCTTCGTAAGAATGAAAGTGCTCAGGTACAGCGTCAGCGCCTGCGAACGTTAGTCGACTGGGCTCCTGCGGAGCTGGAGCGGCGCTACCAGGGGATCCTTGATGGTTATTCTGAGACTGAACTGGCGACCTTGCTGAATTTGCTGGAATCTCCGCTGATGCAGCGCGCCCGGGAAGCTGAAGCACTGGCTCTCGGTGAGCAGGGCTCTACGACATACGAAGTCTACATGCAGCGATTACAGGAACACCCGCCAGCAAAGGCCCGGCGTCAGCGTATAGAGTTGATTCTGAATCGTAATGGAATGTGGCAGTGGATGCTTAAGGCCCGCGCCTCGGTGCCAATGTCAGAGGCGATTGCCGAACCCGAGCAGATTCGCCTCTTAGCTGAGCATTTTCTGCTATACGCCTACCGGGGTATGGATAACCCCAGCCTGGACGAGCTGAATCGTTTGTGGGCGCAGCCAGCGTTACAGCGCTGGCTGAATGATGCATATCACGCCTTGCCGGCCTCTAACGGTGCTCATTAGCAGAAGTCACCTGATAGTGATCAGGTCTTACTTCTGATTCAGCAGGCTGACCAGATCGCTGAGGCTGTCCTGTTTTTCGATTAAGGCGTTAACGGCTTCCTCGGCGTCTTCCGGTAACAGGCCAAGACGGTGATATACGGAGTCCGGAATCTGTTCCGATGGACCATCGCCAATACCACGCTGGCGCAGCAATCGCACCGCAATAAACAACAGGTTGGCATAGGCTGAATAGTCGTGGTCGTAATCCTTGTTATGCATCTGTCTCAAGGCCACAACGAGTTCGGCAGGCATCTGCCATTGGTGCATCAGCACAGCAGCGCACTGCTCGCGACTCATACCCAGCAGATAGTTTTCGATATACAGACGATTCACGTGAGGGTTGGCCTCAATGTGACGGTTAATCAGCGAAAACTGCGGTGGGAATATCTGCCCAAGAAGCAGGAAACCAAAGTTGTGCAGCAGGCCAGATAAATACGCCATACCCTGAGATGGGCGGCCTTCGGCCGGGATTTTACGCGCCAGCTCACCGCAAAGCGTCGCGGTCAGCACAGCCTGTTGCCAGAATGGGGTGTAACCGTGAGGGCCTTCCTTGGGAACCGTCAGTGAGCGACCCAGTGCCAGCCCTAAGGCGAGGTTGATCACCAGATCAAAACCGAGCACGCGGATAACCGCCTCCTCAACACTTTTGATTTCACCGCGGGTGCCGTAATACGGCGAGCGTGCCCAGCTCAGAACCTGTGCTGACATTCCCGGATCAAGTTCAATGGTGGTGGCCAAGGCTTTGGTATCGGCATTCGGGTCGACACGCAGCTCAATAATCTTGCGGGCGACTTCTGGCAACGGCGGCAGATCCAGTGTCTCTTCGAGGCGCTGTTTGATCCGCAGCGGAGTGAATTGACGGATGGCAGAATTGATGTCATCCAGATCCTGATCATTCCCCTGATCCGGGTTGTCCGGGCGCAGCGGTGCGCTGTAGTTCCCTAGATGAGAACTGGTCGTCAGGGTACGGAACTGCTCCATCGGTACTTTCAGCCATAGCTGATCTTCGGAGCCAGTGGATATAAAGAGTTCTTTCTCCCGCAGGAGGGCCTGATCAATCATGGTTTCCATGGCAGTGATCTGCGGAATCGCCGGGAATTCATCAAGCTTGTACTTGCTTTTCATCTGCTCCATCTCGACCTGAGACAGAGCCGTAAACTGGCGGTTGAAGGCATGCGAGAGCTGTGTCAGATCCAGCATCCGATCACCCGGGACCAGAACCTGCACCTGGCCCAGCTCGTCCTTAAGAAAGATGATATTCGCGACCTTGGAGGAATACGAGGCCGGTGGATTGCTCTGCATAATTTCAAAAAGCTCCTTCTCATCGGCGGCTGCGTAAGGAATACGCCAGTCATCGAGAATCTTTTGTACAACAGTAGGGATTGCAGACATGTCCTGCCCCAGTAGATCGGTGTATCTAGAAATATAGTCCGTATTTCAGAGACTGCAGATGAAGGGGCCAACTTTTGGCGAATTAGTCAGGCTGTAAATCAGACGTTAGCGAAACGTTCGGCGTCGCCGAGCCAGCGCTTGATGAGAGGGTCGACACAGGCGGGGTGGCTGTACCAGAGGTCGTTAGCCATTTCCTGCACCTGTGGCAGCAGGTCGGCATCACGTTGAAGGTCGGCGATACGCAGCAATTGCAGGCCAGTCTGGCGCGTGCCAAGGAGTTCGCCAGGGCCACGGATCTGCAGGTCCTGCTCGGCGATGTAGAAGCCATCCTGGCTATCGCGCATGACTTGCAGACGCTGCTTGCTGGTGAATGAGAGTGGTGACTTATAGAGCAGTACACAGTGGCTTTTAGCGCTGCCCCGACCGACCCGTCCGCGTAGCTGATGTAACTGCGCTAATCCGAGACGTTCCGGGTTCTCGATAATCATCAGGCTCGAATTAGGTACGTCGACGCCAACTTCAATCACTGTTGTGGCGACCAGCAGGTCGAGGCGGTGTTCTTTGAATTCTTCCATGACGGCGGCTTTTTCGGCGGCTTTCATGCGCCCGTGGACCAGGCCGATACGCAGGTCAGGCAGTGCTGCTTTGAGTTCCTCTGCGGTGTTCTCTGCCGCCTGACACTGAAGCACTTCGCTTTCTTCAATTAAGGTGCAGACCCAATAAGCCTGTGCACCTTGTGAACAGGCATCCTGCACCCGCTGAATGATTTCCGGGCGACGCTGATCACTTATAGCCACCGTCGTAATCGGGCTGCGGCCGGGCGGTAATTCGTCGATAATGGAAGTATCGAGATCCGCGTACGCACTCATTGCCAGCGTTCGCGGGATCGGCGTTGCTGTCATTATCAGCTGGTGCGGATGCAGACCGGCACGCTCACCTTTTTCCTTTAACGACAGTCGCTGATGGACTCCAAATCTGTGTTGCTCGTCGATGATAACCATACCCAGACGAGCAAACTGAACTTCGTCCTGAAACAGCGCATGCGTTCCGACAACCAGCTGCGCTGTGCCGTTGGCAATATTTGCTAAGGCCTGCTCGCGGGCTTTGCCTTTGACCTTGCCCGCCAGCCAACCGGTACGGATACCCAGAGGTTCAAACCAGCCTGTGAGGTTACGCAGATGCTGTTCAGCCAGAATCTCGGTAGGCGCCATCAGAGCAACCTGGTAGCCGTGCTGTAACAGGTCACAGGCGGCCATAGCAGCGACCAGGGTTTTGCCTGAACCCACGTCACCCTGTACCAGACGCAACATAGGGTAGGGCTGCTGCAGATCCTGGGTGATTTCGTCGGTAACGCGTTGCTGAGCACCGGTTGGCGTGAAAGGTAATTGCTTCAGCAGATCATTGCGCAAGGCGTGATCGCTTAAGATTGCAGGGGCTTTGTCTGCCTGTACCTGAGCGCGCAGCTTGAATAGTGATAACTGGTGGGCCAGCAGCTCCTCGAGGATCAGGCGCTTATGCGCCGGATGATGCCCGGACTCCAACGTGCTTAAGTCGGTATTGGCCGGTGGCTGATGTAAAAACAGCAGAGCTTCACGCAGGCCTGGCAAGCGCCACTGCTCACACCATTGTTCGGGGAGCAGGTCTGGCAGTGCCACCTGATCCGCTTTTAACAGTTGCACCATCTGCTCATGGAGCAGACGCAGGCGCTGTTGGGTGATGCCGTCGGTGGCTGGATAAATTGGCGTCAGAGAGGCTTCTAATGGCTCGTCCAGACCATCTTCTACGCGCTGGTATTCCGGGTGGTACAGCTCAAGGCCGCTGGCTCCGCGACGAGGTTCGCCATAACAGCGTAACGTCGTGCCAGTGCTCATCTGATTTTTCTGTGCGGAGTTAAAATGGAAAAAGCGCAGATTGATCAGGCCGCTGTGATCCTGCAGTTTTACCAGCAGGCTGCGGCGCTTTCCAAAGACAATACTCGAGCCTCGCACCTCACCCTGAATC
>JAYNJA010000014.1:11702-27704 GCA_038109705.1 Thalassolituus sp.
CGCATGGGCTGCAGGCCAGCTATCGGGGTGATTTTGCTGCGGTCCTCATAACGAAATGGCAGGTGAAAGGCGAGGTCGGTCAGGGAAAATATATTCAGTTTTCCTAACTGCTCTGCCAGCTTGGGGCCGACGCCTTTCAGATCTGTCAGTTTCTGCGCTGCAGCCATAAGTGTTATTTAGTCTTCCAGCAGAGTTGAGCGTTTTCGATGACCAGATCTATGGCCTTGCCCCGTGGAAAGCTGGCGCGCCAGGCCAGTGCAACCGTACGGAAGGGGGGCGTTCCACGGAATGGTCGGGTGACCAGCAGTTTGTCGTCCAGATTGTTGAGCGCAGACTCCGGTAGTATGGTAATTCCAAGACCACTGGCCACCATATGTTTCAGCGTTTCCAGTGAGCTGCCCTCAAGCACGCTGCCGAGGCGGCTGTGCTGTTTGCGGTGCAGAGCCGGACAGTGCTCGAATACCTGATCGCGGAAACAGTGACCTTCTCCCAGCATCAGCAGGTCGATATCTATCAGCTGTTCGGGGTCGATATCTTTCTGTTTTGCCAGTTCATGGCCTGCTGGCATCACCACGACAAAATGCTCTTCGTATAATGGGCGGGTAACAACGTCGGCTTCGGTAAATGGTAAAGCAACTACAATGGCATCCAGTTCGCCTTCACGCAGTTGTTTACGCAGGACAGCGGTGTAGTTCTCTTCCAAATACAGCGGCATGGTCGGTGCCGCTTTATGAATCTGCGGTACCAGATGCGGAAACAGATAGGGTCCGATAGTGAAAATCGCCCCAAGTTTCAGTGGCGTTGAAAACTGGTCTTTACCTGCACTGGCAATCTCTTTAATCGCGCGGGACTCTTCCAGTACACGCTGGGCTTGTGCAACGATCTTCTCGCCAAGCGGTGTCACTGTGACGGAGCTCTTGCTGCGTTCAAAAATTGCTATTCCCAGCTCGCTTTCGAGCTTTTTTATAGCTACGCTGAGCGTCGGTTGACTGACATGGCACTTTTCTGCTGCCCGGCCAAAATGGCGCTCCTGAGCAACAGTGACGATATAGCGAAGTTCTGTCAGAGTCATGATTGTTACCTTGAATGAAGGTGGCAGTTCTGATTTATTCTACCTATCCAGCGGCCGGGTTAAAGGCCGTAACAAAATAAAACTATAGTATCGCCCTGATGCGGTACAGAATGCCTGAAAAGTGGAGGTAAGGCATGGCGCGTATTCTGGTTGTGGGGACCGGTGACATTGGTGGTCATCTGGCACAGGAACTGGCTGCAGAAGGCCACGAAGTTGCGGGTATCCGTCGTTCAGACAAGCCTGTAGCTGACGGGGTTCGTGTGATCAGTGCCGATGTTGCTGATCCGGAAACCCTGACCGATCTGCCGGACGACAACGATATTGTTGTATACAGCGTTGCGGCTCCGGTATTTTCCAAAGAGGGCTATCACGCGTATTACGTGAAGGGTCTGAAAAATATTCTGAAAAAGCTCAAGGGACAGAACCCTAAACGGGTTTTCTTTGTTTCCAGTTCTTCTGTATACCATCAGATGGACGAAGAGTGGGTGGATGAAACCTCTGAAACAATCCCTACCAGTTTTGCTGGTAAAGAAATGCTTGCTGCTGAAAAAGTGCTGGGTGATTCGGCATTTGCGGGTACGGTTGTACGTTTCACAGGTATTTATGGCCCGGGGCGTGAACGCATGATCCAGCAGGCCCGACATGGCGGTTACTGTGATCCTGAACCCGCGGTATGGACTAACCGCATTCATCGCGATGACTGTGTGGGAGTGCTTAAATTTCTTATTGATCGTGCGCTGAGTGGCGATGTGCTTGAGGATTGTTATCTGGCAACAGACGATGAGCCAGCGACGCTGTTTGATGTGCTGGAATGGATGAAAGACCGCATTGGCGAAGTCGATCCTGATCATGATGTCGGCGAGGTATCCCGCCGCGCAAACCGACGTTGTTCTAACAAACGACTGCGTGCATTGGGGTACGAATTTAAGTTTACCAATTATCAGGAAGGTTATGACGTAATGCTGACTGATATGGGGCTGGTGTAAGACGCCATTTAATTTGCGTTAAATGTCATTAAAAAGCCCGCATTGTCTGCCGATAGTGCGGGTTTTTTCGTATCTGCTGCGCTGGGCTTTGATGTTGGTAGTTTGTTACTGAGGCGGAATAGGGCATGCTGTTAAAAAGGTGTATTTATCCAATGTTCCGGAGTCCGAATGGCAAGTCTCAGTGACCGGTTGCT
Organism: Thalassolituus sp.; assembly: GCA_038109705.1. GTDB lineage: Bacteria > Pseudomonadota > Gammaproteobacteria > Pseudomonadales > Oceanobacteraceae > Thalassolituus. The sequence continues at coordinate 13,955 of JAYNJA010000014.1, forward strand.
GAATACCATTGAACAGGCGGGTAATCGCCTGCCCCATCCGACGCTGCTTTTTATCTACCTGTGTGTATTGGTGCTTGTGATCTCGGCTGTCGCAGCTGCACTGAATGTCAGTGCCGAGCATCCGAAAAGCGGAGACAGTATTTATGCAGTCAGCCTGTTAACAGCCGAAGGCACTGCGTTAATGCTGACGAAAACGGTTTCAAGCTTTACCCAGTTTGCCCCGGTCGGCACTGTACTGGTGGCCATGCTGGGCCTTGGGGTAGCCGAACGTAGCGGGCTGATAGGCGTGTTATTAGGCGGACTTGTGAGAAGGGCGAAGGGGCATCTTCTGACGTTTTTCGTTGTATTTACTGGGGTGATGTCCAGCCTGGCTGCCGATGCGGGGTATGTTGTGCAGATTCCTTTGGCAGCCTTGCTGTTTCAGGCAGCGGGGCGTCATCCTCTTGCAGGAATAGCTGCAGCATTTGCAGGCGTGTCTGGTGGTTACAGCGCCAATTTATTGCTCGGCCCGTTTGATGCCATTCTCGCCGGTATCAGCACTGAAGCAGCAAGGTTGGTTGAGCCTGAATACAGCGTGAGTATCGCTGCAAATTACTGGTTTATGATCGCCTCAGTATTTCTGGTCAGTGTGTTAGCCACGGTCGTGACGGCTCGCTGGACAGAGCCCCGACTCGCGAATATTCCAGTTGATAGCACTAATCTCACACAAAGCGATGAAACAAGGAGCGCAGAAGAAGCGTTTAATGATTCTCGCGGACTTACTGCTGCAGCACTAATATCGGTGATTATTTCGCTATTTTTTCTCTCCGGAATTTACACCGAAGACGCTTGGTTACGGCAAGGCACTGACATCACGAAATCACCTTTTATGAAGGGTATTGTCGTAGTTATCTCACTGCTGGCATTGCTGTGTGGCTATGTTTTTGCGCGCTTTTCAGGGCGTTGGCAAAGCAATAACGAACTGATTAAAGCAATGGAATACAGCATGTCCGGCATGGCCGGTTATCTGGTGTTAATGTTCTTTGCTGCTCAGTTTGTTGCCTGGTTTTCGTGGAGTCAGCTGGGATTAATCTCAGCAATTATGGGAGCAGAGTTTTTAACCGCTCTGGAAGCACCGCCAGTTGTATTGCTGTTGGTATTTGTACTTATCGCCGCTCTGATTAACCTGTTGATCGGTAGCGGCAGTGCCAAATGGACGTTATTGGCCCCGGTGTTTGTGCCTATGCTGATGCTGGTGGGGATTGCACCAGAAACCGCTCAGGTTGCCTTCAGAATTGGCGACAGTAGTACCAACATTATTACACCACTGATGCCGTACTTCGGCGTCGTACTGGCGTTCGCACAGCGATACCGGTCTGATCTGGGGATTGGTACGGTAATGGCCATGATGCTGCCATACAGTATGGCGTTTCTTATTGGCTGGTCGGCGATGCTGGTGGTGTGGATCTCAGCAGGCTGGAGTCTTGGTCTGTAGTTCGCAGGGATTTAGTGAGCGAAAGTCCAAGAGCCTTGGCTCACGATATAAGTGCTTGGCTCACGATATTAGCACTTGGTAAAATGATAACCCTAAACGACAGAGTGGCCTCAGGGCTCACTCTCCGGAGTTATCCTGATGACACGCTCTAGCCTCAATCTGTTTGGCGAACCTCTCAGCCCTGCAGATATTTCCCGCATCATTGAAATGGCCTGGGAAGATCGTACTCCCTTCGAAGCCATCGAGAACCTCTACGGCCTGAATGAAAGTGCCGTGATTAATCTGATGCGTACAGAAATGAAAGCCTCTTCATTTCGCATGTGGCGCAAACGCATGAGTGGCCGCACGACCAAGCATGCTGCGATTCGCAATCCGACAATAAACAGGGGTTACTGCCCCACTCAATATAAGCCGCGCTGAGCTGTTTCAGAATGGGTCACACTGACACAAAAAAGCCCCGGATTATCGGGGCTTTTGCATTTTAGCTTGGTGGTCTGTTGGGAATCAGCCGATTTCCAATACGCCATCCATTTCAACGCCTACGCCTTTAGGCAGCTCTTTTACGCCCAGTGCTGCGCGCGCTGGGTAAGGCTGTTCAAAGTATTCCGCCATGATGCTGTTTACGGTAGCGAAATTGCTGAGGTCAGTCAGGAAAATGTTCAGCTTAGCGATCTGCTGCAGAGAACCGCCCGCGGCTTCGCAGACTGCAGTCAGGTTTTTAAATACCTGATGAATTTCTGCTTCAATGCCGCCTTCGATAACTTCCATCGTTTCAGGAACCAGTGCGATCTGACCAGACAGGTAAACAGTGTTGTTCACTTTAACGGCCTGAGAGTAAGTGCCGATTGCCTGTGGTGCCTTATCGGTAGAGATGATTTCGCGGCTCATGAGAGTTCCTTAAATGTCGCTTGGTCTTAGTTAGCTTTAGGGTATTTGATACGGACGATTTTGCTGACGCCGCGAATGGTACGCAGACGGCGCATGGTCCGGGCCAGGTGCTTACGTCCCTGCACGCTGAGTGACAGGTAGGTGACGCTGAGGCGGGCATCCTGTTCTTCAACGCTGATTTTTTCGATGTTAGCTTCGGCCTGGTTAATGGCGGCTGCGACATCGACGATGATGCCGCGGCGATTCTCCATGTAAACTTTAAGATCGACGGTGAATTCGCTGTTGATTTCTTTATCCCAGCTCAGATGCACCGCTTTTTCCGGGTTGTCGCGGTAGTCTTCGACGTTGCGACAGTTTTCGGTATGAATCACCAGACCACGGCCAGAGCTGATATGACCAATAATCGGGTCGCCCGGAATAGGGCTGCAGCACTTAGCGAAGCTGACCATCAGGCCTTCGGTCCCCTTGATCGCCAGTGGCGAGCTTTCCTGCAGAGCTTTCAGGTCGATGTCGGTATCTTTATTGGCAACGAGCAGGCGACGGGCCAGAAGCGGTGCCAGACGGTTGCCTGCACCAATGTCTTCGAACAGCTGATCAAGCGACTCTTTTTCTGTCTCTTTCAGCACCAGTGCGACGTGGGCACTGTCGATGTCGTCCATGCTTTTACCGAGGCCACTCAGTGCTTTATTGAGCAGGCGCTTGCCGAGTTCGACAGATTCAGACTGGCGCTGGCTCTTCAGGTAGTTGCGGATGTTTGAGCGGGCTTTACCGGTAACGACAAAGTTCAACCACGCAGGATTTGGCTGGCCACTTGGCGCAGTTACTACCTGAATGGTCTGGCCGTTCTGCAGGCGGGCACTTAATGGTGCCAGCTGCTTGTCAATACGACAGGCAATACAGTGGTTACCAACATCTGTGTGTACGGCGTAGGCGAAATCGACGGCGGTAGAGCCGGCAGGTAGCTCCATAATTTTGCCCTTAGGCGTGAACACGTAAATCTCTTCCGGGAAAAGATCGACTTTTACGTGTTCAACAAATTCGATCGGGGAGCCGGCGTTTTTCTGCAGTTCAAGCAGGCTCTGAACCCACTGGCGCGCACGCTGAGTGCCGCTGGTCTGGTCGCTTTCGCTCTTGTAGAGCCAATGCGCGGCGATACCGTGGTTGGCCATGGCTTCCATATCTTCAGTACGGATCTGAATTTCGATAGGAACACCGTTCTGGCCGATCAGTGTGGTGTGCAGTGACTGATAACCGTTGGTTTTCGGGATGGCGATGTAGTCTTTAAAGCGGCCAGGCACTGGCTTGTAGAGGCCATGCATGGCACCAAGAATACGGTAGCAGTCATCCACAGAGTCGGTGACGATACGGAAGCCGTAAACGTCCATGATGTCGCTCAGCGATTTGCGCTGGTCGCGCATCTTGCTGTAGATGCTGTAGAGGTGCTTTTCGCGCCCGAATACACGCGCCGAAATACCGCATTCGCTAAGACGGTTGCGGACGCTGGCAGTAATATTCTCAACGACTTCTACACGATGGCCACGGGCTGCTTTTACCGCTTTGCGGATCATTTCTGAGCGCATCGGGTAGATGGCTTCAAAGCACAGCTCTTCCATCTCTACGCGAACGCTGTTCAGGCCGAGACGGTTGGCAATCGGCGAGTAGATGTCGAGGGTTTCGCGAGCAATGCGGCGGCGTTTTTCAGGCTTCAGCGAGCCGAGGGTGCGCAGGTTGTGCAGACGGTCAGCGAGCTTTACCAGAATAACGCGGATGTCTTTGGCCATCGCCATTGCCATCTTCTGGAAGTTTTCGGCCTGCTGTTCTTCTTTGCTCTCGAAATGAATGTGGGTGAGTTTGGAAACACCATCGACCAGGTCGGTGACGATATCGCCAAACTGTGCCGCCAGAGCGGTTTTGGGTACGCCGGTATCTTCAATAACGTCGTGCAGCATCGCAGCCATCAGGCTCTGATGGTCGAGGTGCATTTCAGTGAGGATGTTGGCAACCGCCAGCGGGTGAACAATGTAGGGCTCGCCGCTGCGGCGGCGTTGCCCTTCATGTGCCTGTTCTGCGTAATAGTATGCCCGGCAGACCTGTTTGATCTGGCTATGACTCAGATACTGAGTCAGACGTTCTGATAACGCATCAATCGTTGGCACAGATACCTCTAGAGGTGATTAATCAGAATTCTGGCTGACGAGTCTGAGTTTCGAATTCTGCATTAGCACGGGCAGCTTCTTCCTGAGCAGCCATCGTTGCTGGGGTAACCAGATCTTCTGCGATTTCACGCAGTGCGATTACGGTTGGCTTGTCGTTTTCTTCAGCGACCAGTGGCTCAGAACCTTCAACTTGCATCTGGCGGGCGCGCTTGGCAGCCAGCATGACGAGTTCAAAGCGGTTATCGACGTTAGTCAGGCAATCTTCAACGGTTACGCGTGCCATGGTTGATCCTGTAATCCAATTAAATTCGGTGGAACCCTATATTGTATGCGAATTCACCAATAAGGGAAGAGGCTGAGTGATCAGCCCAGCAATTTTTTCAGTGTTTCAGCGTGGCGCACCTGCTGTGCGGCCAGACGATGACGGCGGGCGATAATGATCGAGCGCAGCTCTTCGAGGGTATTGTTGAAGTCGTCGTTGATGATCAGATAATCGTATTCGCCGAAATGGCTCATTTCGCTCTGTGCATCACTCATGCGGCGCTGAATGATTTCTTCGCTGTCCTGGCCGCGGTTACGCAGGCGTTGTTCCAGCGCATCAATGGATGGCGGTGCGATAAATACTGAAACGGCATCAGGCATCAGACGGCGTACCTGCTCGGCACCCTGCCAGTCGATTTCGAGGATAACATCGCGGCCGGCTTCCAGTTCTGACTCAACCCAGCGCTGAGAAGTCCCGTAGAAATTGTCGAACACCTGAGCGTGCTCAAGGAAGGCGTCTTCTTCGATCAGTTGCTGGAAGTCTTCTTTCGATACGAAGTGATAGTCTTTGCCATCGACTTCACCCGGACGCGGAGCACGGGTCGTGTGGGAGACGGAAACACCGATATAGCCAGTGCTGTCGAGCAGTGCTTTCACCAGGCTGGTTTTGCCCGCACCGGAAGGTGCCGAGAAAATAAACAGGGTGCCGGTGAAGGTTTTTTCCGTCTTATCCATAGTCAGTGCTCAGTCTGTCGTTCGGTCGTGTAAGTGAAGGCCGGAGTATACCCGACTCAGGCCTTCCATGCGTACATACCGGACGCCTTGCCAAGAATGGTCGCTGCTATGTGCTCATCGGCAGGGCGACCGGCAAGTCCATAGCAGACATGCAGTGGCAGCAGGTGTTCTTCCCGTGGGTGGCAGTAGCGGGCGTACGGTGCATCAGCCCACTGAGCCAAACGATCACGGCGCTCTTCTTCACTGAGCTTCTGACTCATGCAGGTATCTTCCAGCCAGGTCTGAAATTCAGCGTTGGCGTTCTGCATATCCGGGCTTTCGGGCATAAAGAATGCGCGCATATTGTGGAACGAAAAACCTGAACCAATGACCAGCAGGTTATCTACGTCCAATGATCGAAGGGCCTCACCGATACGGATATGCAGATCCGGATCGAGCCCTTTCACCAGCGACAGCTGAATACTGGGGATATCCGCATCTGGGTACATCAACTTCAGCGGTACATAGAGGCCGTGGTCGTACGGGCGGTTAGCGTCGCTTTCTGCATCAATACCGGCAAATTTAAGAGCGGATGTTATTTGCTCTGCAAGCTGGGGTGCGCCGGGTGATGGATATTGAATCTGGTACGCCTCCGGTGGAAAGCCGCCGTAGTCATAAACGATACCTGGCTGAGCCGACGATATCACCGTCGGGCGTGCCGCTTCCCAGTGGGCGCTGATAACAAGTATGGCCTCAGGCTTTGGCAGCGCGGCTGCCATGGCCTTAAGCTTTTCGACCATTTCCTGGTGCCCCGGATCACCGAGCAGTGGCAGAGGGCCACCGCCATGGGAAATAAACAGAATGTCTGCGTTCATAACGATTGTGCTCTCATAACAATAGTGCTTTCAGTTTCAGGATCAGAACGTGTCAGGACCAACCGGCACAATGCCGTTCGGATTCAGCGCTTTAATCGAGTAATAACCGGCTTTAATGTGCTCAGGTTTTACTGTGTCTTTAATTCCATCAAGAGCGTAAATACGGTGCATGTATGCGTGCACAGCAGGCATGTCTTTAATCATATTCCGGTTGCACTTAAACAGGCCGTGGTAGGCCAGATCGAAGCGGATCAGAGTGACGAATAAGCGGATGTCGGTTTCAGTGATCTGATCGCCAAACAAAAAGGTGCGGCCATCACTTAAGCGTTGCTCCAGCGTATCCAGTGTAGAAAACACCTGTTCGTAGGCTTCTTCGTACGCTTTTTGCGTTGTGGCAAAACCAGCTTTATACACACCGTTATTTAATGCGTCGTAAAGTTCGTTGTTGAGCGCGTCGATGTCGTTCTGTAGTTCCTGCGGGTATAAATCAGGCGTGTCAGAGGTATCAACAACCTCATCGAACGCATGATTGAGCATGCGTAAAATATCAGCGGATTCGTTATTCACGATGGTGCGTGTTTTTTTATCCCAAAGCACAGGCACGGTTGCGCGGCCGGTGAATTCTGGGTCAGCGCGGGTATAAATTTCGTGCATGTAAGTCGTGTCATTAAATGGATCTGGTTCTGCCCCAGTAAAACCACCGAATTTCCAGCCCTGATCGGTTAGCTGAGGATTCACAACGGTAACACTGATCACGTCATTCAGGCCTTTGAGTGCCAGGGCCATCAGTGTGCGTGATGCCCATGGGCAGATGTAGGCAACATAGAGGTGGTAGCGGCCTGCCTCTGGAGGGTATTCAGGATCACCGATCTGACTCCGGAATGACGACTCCTGACGTACAAAACGACCGTCTTCATCTTTGTTCTGCACCGGTTGCCAGTTTTCCTGCCATTTGCCGTTTACTAACATGATTTTCTCCTGAAGCTTTTATCTGAAAATAGAATCGCCCGGTGTTTTGTCTCCGGGCTGATTCATTCGTTCCGGGGTTAATCTGATTAAACGAAAGATGCGCTTGTACTGCCCTGCTTCAGTTTATCGGCAATGATCTGATCAGCAGAGAAACTACCGGCACCTTGTACCGCCAGTGCGATGCTGACAACAAATAATGTCAGTGCGTATTCGTAACCATTGTTTGCCATAAAGAGGCCATTACCAATGTGTACGCTGAAAATAGCAATCAGCATAGTAAAGGCGGTCAGTAATGCCGCTGGGCGGGTCAGAAGACCAAGGGCCAGAGCAAGGCCACCAAAGAACTCTGCGCTACCTGCGAGTAAGGCCATCAGGAAGCCCGGCTCTAAGCCAATACTGGCCATCCACTGCCCGGTGCCTTCCAGGCCGTAGCCGCCAAACCAACCAAACAGTTTTTGTGAACCATGAGCGGCGAGAATCAGGCCAACAGGTACACGAAGAAGTAGAGCAGAAATACCGGCGTCGGTTGCAAAGATACGTTGTAAGTTCATAGTCAGGCCCTCCAGAGGCGTTGTTAACTTTGATGTATCCACTCTAATACTTTGATAACCGTTGATTAATGCGTGTATCGTTGTCTTATTATCAATATTTTGTTGTTAATTGATTGTTGTTAATGGGTTGCCGTTAATGATTTGTTGAGCACGGCCTTTGTGCCGGAACCTGTTTTTGGGGAGAGAGCATGGACAGAATCGAAGCGATGAAAGCACTGGTCGCAGTCGCCAGTGAAGGCAGCTTTACCCGCGCGGCAGAGCGCCTGGAAATGTCGACGCAGTTGGTGAGTAAGTATGTGGGTCGCCTGGAAGAGCAGGTGGGTGTGCGCTTGCTTAACCGAACAACGCGCAAAGTACACCTGACCGAAGCAGGTGCGCGTTATGTACAACAAGCCCAGCAAGTACTCTCCGACATTGAAGATATGGATAACCTGGCGGGTGACTTTCGATTGAAAGCACAGGGGCTGCTGCGGATTTCTGCCCCTATGTCCTTTGCGATCGGGCATCTGGCTCAGCCGTTGGTGGAGTTTCAGCAAGCAAACCCCGAAGTGTCGATTGATCTGCAACTGAATGATCGCAAGGTCGATATCGTTGAAGAAGGATTCGACGTTGCTCTGCGGGTGGGCCAGCTTAAAGATTCATCGTTAATTGCCCGACGTCTTACAACCATCCGGCTGGTTTATTGCGCATCCCCGATATATCTGAAAAAAGCAGGAACGCCCCAGTCGCTGGCAGACCTGAAAGAGCATCGCTTCCTGAATTACAGTTATCTCGATAGCCGTTTGCATGAAGCAACGGGCAGTAAGAGTGCGAGCTTCAGTTCAAATAACGGTGACGTACTATCTCAGGCAGCCATAGCGGGTGCGGGTATTGTGTTGCAGCCGACCTTTATTGCTGGCTCTGCATTTTCTGATGGGCGTCTGGTACGGATTTTAGCAGGGCAGGAACCCGAACCATTAGCGCTGTACGCCATGTATGCGCACCGGACTCTTGTGTCGAGCAAGGTGCGCACCTTTATCGATTTTATGAGCGGCTACTATGGCGAGCCGCCTTATTGGGATAAGTAAATGGACGAAGGGAGTCCAGCTTTTACTCAATATTCTGAACCTGCTCGCGCATCTGCTCGACTAATACTTTTAAATCGACCGCGATGCGGGTGAGGTCGGTTCGTATTGCCTTCGAGGATAGTGTATTCGCTTCGCGATTCAGTTCCTGCATCATGAAATCGAGGCGGCGTCCTATTGGTTCGCGGCGATTCAGAATATGCAGTACTTCGTCGAGGTGTGTACGCAGGCGGTCTGTTTCTTCGGCGATGTCGGCTTTCTGAGCGAGTATCACCATTTCCTGCTCCAGACGTTCGGTGTCCGGGTTTTCGATTAAATCGGTGAGCTTATTCAGCAGATTTTCCCGTTGAGCGGCGAGTGCGACAGGCATGATTTTGTCGGCGGCGGCAGCCAGTTCGCGGGATTCTTCGCAGCGCTGGCGAATCAGTGTATCCAGAGCCTTACCCTCGCGTTCGCGGGCTTCATTCAGTTGTTTCATGCAATCGTCAAATGCAGCCAATGCGGCTTTATGCAGCGCTTTGTTGTCGTTGCTGCTGACTTCCAGTACGCCGGGCCATTGCAGTACCTGAAGAGCGTCGAGTGCATTACCGGGGCCAGTAATCTCCTGAACTTTATCAACGGCTTGAGTCAGCGCAGCGACGAGAGCCTGATTGACCTTGAGCGACTGCTCTTTCGCAGCAACCTGAAAGCGCAGGCTGACGTCGATTTTGCCGCGACTGATGTGTTCTTTAATGATATCGCGCAGTCCGGGTTCCAGTTCGCGGAATTCATCCGGCATACGAAAGTTGAGTTCGAGGTAGCGACTGTTAACCGCACGGACTTCCCATGTAATCCTGCCACTATGGGTGTCGACGTTGTTACGTGCAAACGCTGTCATGCTGCGTGGCATAGGAGCTCCCGGAGAATATCGCTATAAATTCACTATTCATTCTAAAGTCTGGAGTCCAATGCCGCTATAATGCCCGCCTGAAATATACAAGAGACAGAGGAAACCTTATGAGACCCAGTGGCCGCGCGCTTGATCAACTCCGCGACGTACGTATCACCCGTAACTTTACCAAGCATGCCGAAGGCTCTGTGCTGGTGGAGTTTGGCGACACAAAAGTGATCTGTACTGCCAGTGTCGATACCTCTGTACCACCTTTCCTGCGCGGTAAAGGTAAAGGCTGGGTAACTGCTGAATATGGCATGCTGCCGCGCTCGACGGGTTCACGCATGATTCGTGAAGCGGCCAAAGGTAAACAGCAGGGTCGTACTGTAGAGATTTCCCGTCTGATCGGCCGCAGCCTGCGTGCAGCGGTTGACCTCGAAGCACTGGGTGAAAACACCATCACTATCGACTGTGATGTGATTCAGGCAGATGGCGGTACCCGTACTGCATCAATTACAGGTGCTTGTGTAGCGCTGGTAGACGCCATCAACTGGCTGAAAGAAAACGGCAAGATCAAAGGCGAGCCGCTGAAGCAGATGATTGCTGCCGTGTCTGTGGGTATCTACAACGGTGAAGCGGTGCTTGATCTGGATTACGCCGAAGACTCAACGGCAGAGACTGATCTGAACGTCATCATGACTGAGAAAGGCGGCTATGTTGAAATTCAGGGCACTGCTGAAGGCGAGGCGTTCTCAGCTGAAGAACTGACTGCGATGCTGGCCCATGCTCAGAAAGCCATTACTGAGCTGTCTGAACTGCAGAAAGCGGCTCTTGCCCAGTAAGCAGCCGCGCTTCAGTAAAAGTTAGTTGGAAATAAAAAGGGCCTGAAATAACAGGCCCTTTTTATGTGTGCTGCTCAGTGTTTGTCAGATCAGTCAGACTTCTTCGTCGAACTCGTACTCGACCATCACAGCGGCATGATCACCAAACTGCGCTGCTTTCTCAATACGGGCTTCAACTACGTACTGACGCAGGCTGGGGGTGCAGATCTGCATGTCTTTGCGCCAGCCGTTCTGATTGCGACGCTGGCTTTCTTCATCAGGCCACCAGGTAAACTGGTTTTCGCCGAAGTTAGCCTCGCGGAAGGCATCGACGAATTCAACTGGACCAAACATCTGGTCAAACCAGGCGCGTTCTTCGGGTAAGAATCCCGGTGTTTCCTGGGCTGATTTCCAGTCCTGGATGTCGACCGTCTTGTGTGCCGCTTCGAAGTTGCCACAGAAAATAAAGTCGCGGCGCTTGCGGCGGGTTTTCTGCAGGTGCTCCAGGAAGACTTTCTGGAAAGCGAGTTTGCCCTCAAGAGTGTTGTGCTCGTCCACCGTCGGGAAAAGCACAGACGCAACGGACACGTGTTCGAAGTCCGCCTGAATAAAGCGTCCCTGAAGGTCCCATTCTGGATTACCCAGGCCTGTCATGATGGCCTTAGGGATATCGCGCGTAAGTATCGCAACACCACTGTACTTATCTGCTTCTGCATCAAAGAAGTAGGCGTTAAAGCCTTCCGGGTAAAGAACATCATCTGACAGTTGATACTCTTTGGCCTGCAGATTCTGAATGGCTACGACATCAACATCTGCACTGGCGAGCCACTGGTAAAGACCATTGCTCACGGCGTTTTCAAGGCCGTTGACGTGTAGTGTGATTATCCTCATACGTGGTTCCCGATTGTCGATGGGTGTATCATACCGCATCCATAAAGGGCGCAGAACATTTCTCTGGCCCGGAATGCCCTCCGGTGCGCCGGCGGGCGTCTGTTCTAATCTCTCTGAAGCTGTCCGCTTCTTATCATCAGGACGTCATATGCAGACTTACCAGAAAGAATTCATCGAATTCGCGATTCAGCAGGGTGTACTCCGCTTTGGTGAATTTACCCTGAAATCCGGACGAGTCAGTCCTTACTTCTTTAACGCTGGCCTGTTTAACAGTGGCTCTGCGTTAGCACGGCTTGGTCGTTTTTATGCCGCGGCACTCGAAGATTCGGGCATTGAATACGATGTTGTTTTTGGCCCTGCCTACAAAGGTATTCCGTTATCTGCTGCTCTGACAATAGCCCTTTCGGATCAATATCAGAAAGACCTTCCGTATGTATTTAACCGCAAAGAAGCCAAAACTCATGGTGAAGGCGGCAATCTTGTCGGTGCCCCGTTAGAAGGTCGTGTGTTAATTGTAGACGATGTGATCACTGCAGGTACGGCTATTCGTGAAGTTATGGCAATGATTGAAGCCGCGCCAGGAGCAAATCCGGCCGCTGCGCTGATTGCTCTTGATCGCCAGGAGCGCGGTCAGGGCGAACTTTCTGCAATTCAGGAAGTAGAACGTGACTTCGGTATCAGAGTTGCCAGTATCGTCGGTCTGAATCAGGTGCTAGATTATGTATCTGGTGATCCGGAGCTGGCGCAGTACGCCGATGCAATCAGCGCTTACCGGGATAAATACGGCGTTAAATAACGGGCAATTATGCTGAGGCAGTTTTTCCAGATTGCGATTCTTTCCGCTTGCGCGCTTCCTGTGCTGGCGGGCAACCTGTATCGCTTTAATGTTGATGGTCAGGTTGTAATCAAAGACAGCGTGCCAGCCGAGCTGGCGCCGCTGGGCTATGAGGTGCTGAATACGCAGGGCATGGTCGTTCGTCGGGTTGAGCGTGAGCTTACCGCCGAAGAAATTGCCGCCCGGGATGCGAAACAAGCCGCTGCAGATGCACGTAAAGCTCGTATTGAAGCGCAGCGGGAACAGGATAAGAGTCTGTTACGCCTTTATGCGACTTCCGCTGATGTGGACCGGGCTCATCGTCGTAAAGTCGATGAAGTACAGGCTCAGATTGATATGCAGCAGCGCCGCATTGCCGATCTTGAGGCGAAGCTCGCTTCTGCCCAGCAAACGGCAGCCGATGCCGAGCGTCGAGGTTATGAAGTACAGCCAAACCTGTTGAAAGAGATTGAGCTGTATCAGCAGGGTATTGATACTGCGACGACCAATATTGCCGAGCGGGAAGCGCAGCTGCAGGTGCTTAATAAGAAATATTCAGATATTCGCCAACGTGTGCGGATATTGTCCGTGTATCCGCCGGGGACGTTGGCGGAAGACGTGGATGAAAAAAGGCTGAAGTAATTCAGCCTTTTTTATTGCTCGCCGGTATGTTCAGTCACGGTGCTCTGGCTTATGGCATTGCCAGTGATTTTTCCTGCAGCAGAACACTGCTGAGTGCTTCCCACTGTGCTGGCCAATGTTCAGTTGGCTTCACTTTAAACTCAGTGCGCACATACTGGCGGATACGGCCTTCGACCACGGCAGTCAGCAGGTTTGCCAGTGCGGATGCCGACTGCTGAGGTACCAGCCCTTCGCGCATTTCAGCTTCGCGCAGAATCTGCTTTAACTGAGTTTCGATGCGATCAAACACCTGATCGATGCGTTGACGCAGGCGTTCAGTTTCGCCGGCAAGGGCATCACCGGAGAGCAGGCGACACATGCCCGGATTCTTTTCGGCAAAAGTCAGAATCAGTCCCAGTGTTTTATCACAGCGATCCACAGCGCCGTTGATGTCTTTCAGGATCATATTGATACGCGAGAAGAGGGTGTCTTCAATAAACGCGATCAGGCCTTCAAACATTTTTGCCTTTGACGGAAAGTGGCGATACAGAGCGGCCTCTGACACCCCCACTTCTTTCGCCAGACTGGCCGTGGTGATGCGGGCACCGGGATCAGATTCGAGCATGTGCGCGAGGGCCTGCAGGATCTGATCGCGGCGGGACATTTTTTCCGTAGAATCGGTCATGCCAGTTCCTTCAATCAGCGACGACGGTTGGTAATCAGTGTACCCACACCTTCGTCGGTGAAGAGTTCGAGCAGTGTTGAGTGAGCAACACGGCC
>JAYNJA010000015.1:0-77 GCA_038109705.1 Thalassolituus sp.
TAGTAAAAAGGAGTCGCGTGATGGATCTTATCCGAATTCTACTTTCTGTACTTTTACCCCCGCTGGGTGTGTTTCTT
>JAYNJA010000015.1:87-22042 GCA_038109705.1 Thalassolituus sp.
GTATAGGCGGGGCTTTCTGGCTGAATATCCTGCTGACACTGCTGGGTTACCTGCCTGGTATTATTCACGCAGTCTGGATTATTGCCCGCCGCTGAATGGTTGCAGATGGAAGAATGTCTGAATGCCGACAAGTACGGCATTCACTGCAACAGAGGCCAGGATTAACCCCATAATGCGGCTGATCACGCTGGCACCGGCTTCCCCAATTACTTTCAGGATGTAATTGCCTAGTAGCATAAACACCAGCGTGATCAGCAGTACCGCAAGAATAATCAGCGTTGTTATTACCTGATGCTCAATCGAGAAACGATGGTTGTCGGTCAGTAAAACAGCCGCCATCATGGCCCCTGGTGATGCAATGGAAGGAATCGCCAAGGGGAACACAGCGGTCTGCATTCCCTTCTTAATCATGTCTAATTCGGATTCAGGTTTACTGTCGCCAAACATCATCGTCATCGCGAAGATAAACAGAACGATACCACCGGCGATCTGAAACGCCGGTAGTGGAATGCTCATCGCATCAAGCAGAAATTCACCCGCCACGACAAAAAATAACAGTACCAACGCTGCAATAAAGGTCGCTTTTATAGCGAGACGTCGGCGCATACCCGGATCAGCATAGGCAGATGCCAATGCAAGAAACACAGGAATAGTACCGATCGGATCAATCACCGACCAGAGCAGGACAAACTGCTTAATAATATCCTGCATTTATTGATCCTCCTTGCGCTTAGCGATTTTCTAACCGGTTGTAGTCAAGTAAGCCGTACATCAGCACATCGGTACTGCGGTACCATCGGTGTAGCTCATCACTTACTGGCCAGAACTGTTTATCTGTACGACGCACCATGTAGCGGTCCCCCAGGGCCTTGTAGTCCGCTTCTGTTTCTAATGTTTCTACGGTCTTAATAAAGTCTTTCAGACGGAAATCACTGAGACGGTAAATAGCCGATGGGTAGGTGCCCAGAATACCGGGTACGACAGTCAGATAGTCTTCTTCAGGCAGGCGGTTGTCTTCTTCGTAAAGAAGGCCCGTCAGGTTGCTGTGACCACTAGCTCGCAAAAGCGTATATACCTCTGGTTGTCGCGGAGGATTATCCAGAATGAGATAGGATATCTCTGGCATTAAAGTGGCCGGGCGACCCGTTACATTATTGAGTGGTAACAGCGAAATCAGCTTTTCAGGAGTGGCGTGTGCCGCCATTTCATAATTTACTGAGAGCGCGCCTTTCAAGTGATTTTTGAGCAGAGAGAAAAGCTCGATCTTGGGTTCGCTGGTTTCGTAATCAATACCGGGATCAGTGATTACGTTATCTTCGTAATTAACCAGATATTTCTGTACTTCATCCGAGGCATCCCGATACCAGTAGTTGGCCAGCTTCACACGGTCTTTCTGAGGCAGCAGCGTCAGGAAGTTATGCTCGCCTTCCATACGCAGGAAGTCCATATAGAGTCGTGTCATCAGTTGATGGCCGACGTTACCGAACACATCAAACTCAGTAACGAGAAGGTAATGGATGCGTTCCAGTAATGGATAGTTAACGACCCAGGCGGTCTTGGGCGGTTGGCCAACAAAACCTTTTACCACGGAGGAGCTGTCAAAATGGCGGATGATGGTTAAGGCTGCATTCGGGTTGTGTCCGTCGCCGTCCCAGATCAGATCAAGCGTCAGCTCTTTACCGTCCGGAAAGCGCTCCTGCATGCCTTTGTTTTTTGCTTCCAGGTACTGACCGTGAAGTTTTGAGTAACGAAGCCAGTTCGTCAGGATGCCTGAATTACTTTCGGCTTCACCGGGCAGACGAAGGTTGTTACTTTGTTCACTGAGAAAATCAGCAAGCTTATCTTCTTCCATATCATCCGGGTCAGTAAATACCGCCCAGAAATGATCGTCGATAACGTTTAACGCAACCTGGCCACGGCATACCGGACCTTTGATGAATCCGCGAATGATGTATTCGGACTCTTCCAGCATAAAGCGATAGCGTGATTTAACGGGCAGGTCGTGAAATGCAACAAACGGGTTGGCGGCAACTTTGGGTTCATAGCCCGGTAATTCACCAACCTCATATTCTGGTTCATTGAATAGTGACTTTACCCAAGCCAGACGTTCGTTATTAAAACGGTAGGGCATGTGCGTTTTGGCTACGATGCTTTCGACAACAGGAACTAACCGGTAGTAGATGCGGTTGGTGCCGGGATCATCGTATGGACGACGTGTCGGGACAATTTTACCGGGCAGTCCCGGAGCAGTATAGGAGCGCACCAGTTTGAAGAAAAACTCAGGGCGCTGTGCCGGTTGGTTGTCGTGAAAAAGTGCCTCGTCAGAGAAATAAATATTTGCCAGGAACAGGTGCTCATACATGTAGCGACTGGCAAGTTGTTGCTTTTTATCGTCGGCGTTGAGATAGCTTTCCCATTCGTTTACTTGTTCGGTCAGATGGTCTGGTAGTGCTCGTGGCTCACTCATTGCCGCACCATCTTTCAACCACTCTGTCAGCGTTGCATATTCGCTGTCACTGATTGCTGGTAAACCGTACGGCATGCCCCAGCGAGGGTGTTCTGCGGCGAAATCATTAAATTCTTCGGCGGTAGCACAGGTCTGTTCGCGGTTAAGGCTCAGGTTGTAATCGTCGCTGAGTAACGCACCGGTCTCTTCAGGTGCCCGCGATTTGAGCGCGAGCATTTTGTGAATCAGGGAATTCTGAAGGTTTGCCTCAGGGGTTTGAGAGCGTTCATTGATGACCGGATGAAAACCCTTATCCCGCCACTCAGCCGTACTGTGTGCATCAATGCCCAGACGTGTGGGCTCAGCTGCAGTAAGACGAGTGCCTTGATATACCTTCTCAGGATTAGCGCCGCGCATAATGCCTTCAGGAGACGTCAGCTTTAGCTGACACGGCGCATCGTAACAGGCATGACAGACGACACAGCGCTGCTCAAGGATTGGCTCTACTTCGTCGCGATAATGGTTCGCTGATGCAGAATCGAAGTCCGCTCTGCGTTCGACATATACTGTTTTGCCGAACAGGGTTTCACTATCTAACGAGTACACACCGGCCGAGGTGCAGCCAGCAAGAAGTAAGATCCACAGCCAGGCGCTGCGTGTCAGTCGGGTCATGCTTGTTTTTCCGTCTCAGTTATCTGCTTGGTGTTATGCAATGGTTGATATCAGGCGTAGTCGTACGGGCCGCCCTTTTTCAGACCTGCCTGATAGGCTGGGAGTTCATGAACGCGTTTAACATAGGCGGTGATTGACGGCAGTTTACTTGCAAGCGCTGCACGCGAAATCGCTGCTTCCAGCGGGAATATCATCTGAAAGTCAGCGGCGCTGATTTTATCGCCTGCAAACCATTGGTTACGGCTGAGGTGGTCTTCGACAAAACGCAGGTTACCTTCAACGTTAGGGCCTACGTAGCTTTTCATGACCTGACCAGCGATGGCTTTGGCGATAGGGCGCACGAAGAAAGGCATAGGCGCGTTTTTGACTTTATCGAATACAAGCGACATCACCAGGTACGGCATCATAGAGCCTTCAGCAAAGTGCAGCCAGTATTCAGCCTGCTCAGCGGCTTTGCTGCCCGCTTCTGGTTGCAGACCTTTTTCCGCCCCGTAGGTGGTGATCAGGTAGTTAATAATCACGGCTGATTCGGCAATCGTCTTTCCGCCGTCGGTGATCAGTGGTGATTTGCCCAGCGGATGAATCGCTTTCAGCTCGTCGGGAGCGAGGTTAGTTTTAGGATCGCGCTTATAAAGCTTTATTTCATAGTCGACACCCAGCTCTTCAAGAAGCCAAAGGATGCGTTGTGAACGGGAGTTTTCCAGGTGGTGAAGAGTGATCATAGGTTGCCCTGTCGATGGATATAGCTTTGTACACCCGTTATAAACGACACTGCAGGTGAATGAAAGCGTGTTTAAGGGGATCACTGGTTGGGTCTGGAAATAAACGCCGGAACAGATTGTTCCGGCAAGTTCCGGAGTGATAATAAGTTACTGCAATAGTCTCATTGATCAGAGATTACCGAATTGATAGCGGGCTAGCTGAGTTCGCATCAGGCCTGCTATTTTTTCCAGATCCTGTGTGCTGGTACTGATCGCCGAAGTTGCACTGAGTACGTCATCGGACAGATCTCTGACTCTCGAGACGTTCATATCAATTTCCCGGGTGACCTGACGCTGCTGTTCGGCTGAGGACGCTATCTGAATACTCATCTGCTCAACGTTATCAACGCTGTGAGAGACTACGTCCATCTCACTCGCAACCTGTTCTATCTGATCCAGAGAATCCTGAGTATGCTGCTCTGATGCTGAAATCGCGCTACGTACGGTATCTACCTGGGCTCTGAGCGCCTGGATGCGATTACGGATGTCGCCGGTACTTTCTCCGGTGCGGCTGGCCAATGTGCGTACTTCATCCGCCACTACGGCAAACCCTCGGCCCTGTTCCCCAGCACGGGCTGCTTCAATCGCAGCGTTGAGTGCGAGCAGGTTGGTCTGCTCGGCAATGCTCTGGATGACATCAAGCACGGCACCGATACTGTCGCTTTCTGTTTCCAGTGCTGAAATGGATTCCATCGAGTGACGCATATTACGGCGAAGAGTACGGATCGATTCTCTCGCCTCACCTGAGCGGCGATGACTGCTGCTGATGCGTTCTTTGGTGTCTCTTACACTACTGGCCGTTGCTTCTGCGTGGTTTGCGACATCACCAATAGATGCACTCACTTCCGTGGTGGCGGTTGCCGCTGAATTTACTTCATGGTTCTGGCGCGACACCATATCGCTCGTACTCTGCGTTACCAGACCGAGTTTTCCGGCGTGTTGAGCAAGGGATTCAGATGTACCTCTGACGTCCTGCATAAAGTGGTTGAGGCCGCCGAGCAGGTCGTTGAGAGAGGCGGCGAGCTGCTGAAACTCTTCGGCACCACTGGCCTTAAAATGAACGGACAGGTTTTTATCGGAAGCCGCGAGTGTAATACGACGGATCATACCCAGAATTGGCCTGGCGACAGATCGGCTCAGGTAGACCGCCAGAGCAACCGCCGCAATGCCCACGAGCACGACCGCAAGAATACCGCTGGATATCAGGTCGGCCTTAGTCGCCTCGACGGCTGCGAATGCTTCTTCACTGGTTATTTCACTGACCAGTGCCCAGCGTGTCCCTAATACATCGATTGGCATAAAAGAAGTCAGTACTTCTTTACCACGGATATCCTGCGCTGTATGGGTTCCGCTCTGACCTGCCAGGGCTTCCCGTACCGGTGCAGTATCGTCTTTCAGGTAGCCTACGAGGGAGCCTCGCTGACGAATAGCAGATTGGGTCGCAACAGGTAATTCAGTCGATACAAGTGAATTGAAAAACTCTTCTGGTTTCTCCATAAATAAACGTATTTCAGAGCGTAACTTGAAATCAGGCCCAACCAGGAAGCTATCACCGCTATCACCAAGTCCGGCTGCTTTATAATCACCACCATTACTCATAATGCCGGTGATCACGTCTATCGGCAGTTGGATGATCATGGCACCGATCCGTGTATCGCCAATATAGACGGGGGTCGAAAGAAAGGCCGCTGCAGCCTCATACGAGGGCGTGTAGGGCTGGAAGTCGATAAAAGCACTCTCGCCATCGGCAAGCGTCATCGCCTGTCGGAATGCATCAGCCAGGCCTGAGTCTTTGTAAGGGCCAGTGGTGAGGGAGGTGGCGTAATCCAGCTCTTTATAAACTGAGTACACAATATCGCCGCGCCCTGATACCAGAAACACATCGTACAGGTGCTGACCTTCGAGATAATGTTTCAGATAAGGATGAACCATTTCATGCAGGCTGTCGTAGTAAGCATAGGTCTTGCCCCGGTCCATCAGGTGCTTTTCGCCCAACGGGTTGGGGTTGTGCGCTATGTAAACTGACTGCAGCGCCTGCGTTGTTGGGGACAGCGAGGTGCGCAGGTTCGTGGTGTTGATTCCTGCACCATTGATCTCTTCGTAGCGCTGTCCGAAGGCATTGTCGTAGTACTCTGCGAGCTTGCCGTCTGCTTCGTAGTTGATCTCGGTGGCGTAGTGATCGAAGCCTGCCGTCAGCTCTGACAAGGACTCCCGGATAAACGGACTCTCTGCCAGCAACCTGAGTTGACCGTCGATCTGATAGAAATACTCTTCGATCTGCGCCTTTTTCAGACGTTTCTGGGCAGCGAGATTGCGGTCGATCAGTTGTTTTGAATGCTCTGTCGCGGCGCTGACAGATGACGATATCGACACAACAGAGGTCGCGATGACGGCAATAAGCGTGCAGGCGATTACGCTGAATGAGATTTGCTGCTGAATCCTCATGGGTATTTCCATTTGTTAACTGGCATTTTCAGAATAGAATAGGCAAGCCGTCGCGAGTGGTTTTACTTTTATGGCCTGAGTGACACTGATACACCTATCAAAATATCGGGAAATTTATGGAACGTACTGAGCGCGATTTTTACGCACGCGACAAAGAAGATCAGGAAGCTTTTCTGAGCCAGACCTGGTGCAACAGCTGTATGGAAGTGGACCTGGGTATGAAGGAGCCAGTTGAGTACGAACTCAACGGTATCGTGTACATCGAAGGTAAGTGCGTGAAGTGTGGCGACACGGTGACGACCGAAATCGCCGATGATGACACTGATGGTGAATGGGACGACGAATAAGTCGCCCATCCAGGAATCAGATCAGGCTGAAGCTTCTTCAGCCTTCTTCCAGCGGGTATAGAGCATGCTGCTCATAAAGAGTGTCATGATCGAAAGCACCTGCAGCCACATCAGCCCCCCGTTGCCAAACGCGATGGTCAGCACGAAGTAGAGCATGGTCATATAAGAAAGCCATGACGCTGCGTAGTGTGATCCAGAAATTAGTCCCGGAATAAACAAAAGCAGTGGAAGTAGCTTAAGTGCGCTGAAATAGAGCCCCTGCAACACCAGATCCTGAGTGCTGGTCACCGATTCCGGAGCATTGAAAAATGTTCCGGTAGTAATTACCGCAATCAGCACAAGGTAAGACAGGATCATAATGATCCGGGTGTTACGAACCTTCATTCTTTGTCTCCATTCAGAGCCTGAGCCAGACGTGCGATACGGGCTCCCTGCGCCTGGCAGAGGTTGATCTCTTCTTTGGTCAGCGGCTGTTCTCCGCTCTGACCGCTGACATGGCTGGCACCGTATGGCGTACCGCCACCTGTTGTGGTGTTCAGGCCTGCTTCTGTGTAAGGCAGACCCGCCATTACCATGCCATGATGGAGAAGTGGCAGCATCATGGTGAGCAGGGTCGTTTCCTGACCGCCGTGCATGGATGACGTTGAGGTGAACACGGCTGCAGGCTTATCGATTAAAGCGCCGGTCAGCCAGAGGCTGCTGGTGCTGTCGATAAAGTACTTCAGCGGTGCCGCGATATTACCAAAGCGGGTGGGGCTTCCCATGATAAGACCGCTGCAGTTTTTCAGGTCGTCCATCGTGCAGTAGATGGCGCCATCTGCCGGCACTTGTGGGGCAGTTGCTTCTGTTGCCGGGCTGACTTCCGGCACGGTACGGATGCGCGCTTCCAGCCCGGTAGATTCAACACCGCGGGCGATAAGTTTTGCCATTTCGGCAGTCTTGCCGTGGCGACTGTAATACAGTACCAGAACGTAAGGCGACGCCATCAGAGTATCTCCAGAACCTGTTCCGGTGGACGTCCGAGGCGGGCTTTGGCACCTTTGATTACGATAGGGCGTTCAATCAGTTTCGGTGATGCCACCATTGCCGCAATAATGTCGTCGTCACTGGTGCTTTTGTCGTCCAGACCGTGTTCTTTGTACTCGGCTTCTTTGGTGCGCAGCAGTTCGCGTGGGGTGATGCCCAATTTAGTGATGACGTTTTTCAGCGTGGCTGCATCCGGTGTCTCTTTCAGGTACTCAACGACCGTTGGCTCAATTCCTTGTTCCTGCAGTAAAGCCAGTGTCTGGCGGGACTTAGAACAACGGGGATTGTGATAAATGGTAATATCGCTCATGCTTTTTCCGGTATCGGTGGTCTGTTTCGGTCGCCATTGTAACAAGGATATCCACTAAGGATACCTATAACGAAAACCCAAAGGACAGCGAGCGGGCAGCGCGACAGCAAAGCCAGAGCAACCTCCTGACCGATGCAAATAAATTGAAAGGAACCTGTTAAGGATTCGTATGAAACTGAGTTTTCTCCCCGCACCAAGCCATGTCGGCCGGGTGCTGTGGCAAACCCTGAAGCGTTTTGAAAACATGGAGCGTCGCAAAGAAGCTGCGGCCCTGACTTACACTACCTTGTTTGCACTGGTGCCGGTCATTACGGTCAGTTATTCGATTCTCAGTGCAATACCGGCGTTACAGGAGTGGGGGCAGGAAGCCAATCAGCAGCTATTGGGTTATGTCTTGCCCCAGGGGAGTGAAGTAATTACAGACTACCTGCAACAGTTCAGTGAACAGGCCCGTAAGCTCACCTTTGTCGGTATTGCCGCGCTATTCGTCACCTGCATTCTGCTGTTACAGACAGTGGAGCAGCAATTTAACCGTATCTGGAACGTTGAAAGTTCGCGCTCCAAGATCCAGACCTTCTTCCGCTACTGGGCTGTTCTTAGCCTGGGGCCACTGTTATTCGGCGCAGCCGCTGCGACTTCTTCTGTACTGGCGTCGATGCCTCTGTGGGAAAGCACGCCCGGAGCTGCCATTACCTTCTTCGCCAGCCTTATTCCCTGGGCTCTTACAACAGCGGCGGTGACTGTGCTCTATCTGATGGTGCCCAATACCAAGGTGCCTGTTGTCCATGCTCTGATCGCTGCTCTCATTGTCGCATCGGCATTCGAGCTGGGTAAGTTTCTGTTCAGTGGAGCGTTGGGATTATTTCCTTCGTATCAGCTGATATACGGCGCGTTTGCGGCCGTACCGCTTTTTCTGCTCTGGATCTATGTGTCCTGGATGTTGTTGTTGCTTGGTGCCGAGCTGAGCTATGGCTTGAGTCACTATCGTCGTCCGGGCAGTGGCCGCTTTCCGGTTGAGGACCGCCTCCGCCTTGCCAGCCTGCTGGTCTCAGCGCGTGACGAGGACTCTCAGAATTCGGAGCTTGCGATTCGTCGTCAGCTTGGCGATATTGATGCCGGACGGGTAACAAATCTGCTTCAGGAGTTTCGTCGTAAAGGGTGGATTGTGAGTACCGATAACGGTCGCTGGGCCTGGGTACGGAATCCTGAAAGTCTCTCCGTTGGGGATTTCTTTGCCGGACAGACGCTCAAGCACTTACGCAGGGCCAATGCTGGAGAGAACAGCAAACTGGTCAAATTGCAGGAATGGCAGCAGGAGTTTGGTAGTACATTCAGTGAGAAGCTGGATAAACCACTGAGCTCTCTGCTCGACTGAATGACTCAGTCAACGATGAAACAATGATCGGGAGTGACGAATGAAACACGCACTACAGGAAGTAGCAACAGACGCTGAAAGCCCTGAAATCAGTGCGCCAGTGGTATCGCTGCGGGTACACCCACAGCGCTCGGCCCTGTATGAAGAGCTGCACAGTCGTCCGTCACCAGTGATCGATGGCGGATGTCAGGTCACGCATTTTACCGTGATGCTGAACAATAACCGCGAAGAGATTCTTGAGCATGTGAACGACCTGTGTCGTCGATTCAGCGTGCCTGCGCCGGGGCCGGGCTCCAGCTGCTTATATCAGGACTTTGGTGGTTTCGAGTTGCGGTGGGAGCGCCACCTCGAATTCGCGAATTTCACCTTTATCAGCAAAGGTAATGCACCATTTACCGATGATGCGTTGGCCTTTATTCCGAAAGACTGGCTATCTTCTATGCCGGGCGAGCTGGTGGTTGCCGTAAACCTGGTAATGGCAGGTGAAGAGCCTAAGCAGGAAGAACTGCACCGTTGGTTTGAAGGGCAGCGTGTGTCTGGCTCATCGGTTGCGGATGAAAAAGCTCAGATCTGGACAGCGTTTAAACTGCACAGCGATGGCTTTGGGCGCATCGTGGTCTGGAACCGCGATCTCAACCCTTATCAGGCTGGACGTATGGTTCAGCGGATGTGTGAGCTTGAAACTTACCGCCTGATGTCGCTCATGGCACTGCCAATTGCCCGTGATATGGGGGCAGAGTTGACCCGCGTAGAGGACGCACTGGCGACTCTGAATCTGAGTATTTCTGAGATTCATATTGAGAAAGACGAGCGCGAACTGCTGCAGGAGCTTTCCCATCTTGCTGCTCAGGTCGAGCGTCACCGCTCGGACACCAACTTCCGTTTTGCAGCTTCTGTTGCCTATCACGATCTGGTAATTGATCGTCTTGCGCAGCTGCGGGAAGAACCGATTGATGGTATGCAGAGCCTGCAGGAATTTCTTGAGCGTCGTCTGACACCCGGCATAAAGACCTGTAACTCGGTTCGTGACCGACTCGAAGATCTGTCGCGTCGCATTCACCGCACAACCAGTCTTTTGCGTACCCGCGTGGACCTGTCGATTCAGGAACAGAATCAACACCTGCTATCGTCGATGAACCGTCGAAGTCAGTTGCAGTTGCGTCTGCAGCAGACGGTTGAGGGCTTATCGGTTGTAGCAATTGGTTACTACCTGCTGTCGCTGCTGGAAATCGGCTTCTACGGTATTAAGGCTGCGGATTATCCAATCAACGTGCCGCTCATCAAAGGTATCGCCTTACCGATCGTACTGGGCCTGGTATGGATTGGTGTTCGTAACGTACGAAACCATATTACCAAGCGCAGTCGCTTTAGCGGGCATGTTGATGATGCCGCAGCGGATAAGTCGGCGGCCACAGGTAAAGAAACCGGCAAATGATCGCCGGCTCAGCGTAACAGAAGACAGTTTTTCGCCGCGAAATGGCGGCGGTTAACTGACATATAGCGGCATATTGCCGCTATGTTTGTTTATAACTAACTGAAAAATAAAGATTTACCTGTACTGGCTTACTAATTGCTGTACCTGTCTCATCGAGAGGAGGTATTGCTATGCTGAGTTGGTTACCAGAACTTTCCCCTGTTGTACGACACCCATTTCCCGCTATTCCCCGGTTGAATATTAAGCCGTCGGCGGTGCTACGCCGGACAGCCATAACATTGCAGACCCTGATGCATCAGGCAGGCAGCTGTTCTGCCGACGCCCTCGCTCTGGCGGGCGTGATGGATGTGATTCATGGCATCAATAAACCGACGGATGTGTTACGTCGCCGTGCAGAAGCCGAAGCCTATGACTTCATTGCCGTCTACACTGAAGAAGCAGCCGCCTCGGGAACCGCTCCTGATGTGCTGGCGGGGCTGAGGTTAGTCGGTGATGTGCTTGCCGCTACCGACATCGCCCGGAAGCAGGAACGCGAAACCGGACAGCTATGCAGCTACGCCCGGGTCGAAGAAATAGTCGGAACTATGTATGCGCAGAATCACAACTAGCTTATTTGTCTCATTGCTGGCATTGAACGCCAGTGCCACAGAGCTGAACTGGACCTATGAGGTACCGGGCAGCCCTGATCTTGGCACTGGTACAAAGTTCAGCGCCAATACGTTCTCATTCACTCTGCCGCTTGAGCGGGCGAAGCGCGGCAACGAAAGCCTGCAGTCGGATTTCAATCTGGATATGACCGAATTCCGCTGGGAAGGTGCCAATGCCGCAGAAGGGGAGTACTTCTGGATTTCAGCGCCGGTTCGTTATCGGCAGAAGCGTGGCAACGGTGGTGAATTTCATCTCATGCTGGAGCCAGGCCTGATGACTGATCTGGATGCGGTCGGTGCAGATAACCTGAATGTGAACCTGGAAGTCAGTGGCCGGACCTATACCGGACGTACGACTTTCTGGCAGTACGGTATTGTTGTTAATCGTGAGTTCGGTGATCGCAATCCTCGCCCGTTGATCGCACTGGCAACCAAAATTACTCCGACAACAGAGATGTTACTGGGCTTTCCTCGTACCAGTTTCCAGACACGCTGGAGCAAGACAGTATCCAGTTTCGCGCGAATCTATCCGGATGGTGGTTTCTGGCGTGAAGAAGTGGATGGCGTTACACCGGCGAAAACCACTGCCGTTGCCTATACTAACTGGCGTATGGGAGTTGGGGCAGAATTCCGCTGGCGTGATGGCATGTGGCTAAGTGCCGAAATCGGCCAGATGCGTAACCGTACGATCCGCGCTACGGATTCTGCGGGAACAGAGGTGTCCGCTGATCCGGCAGATAATGGTTACTGGCGCTTGGGCGGCAGCCTGCGCTTCTGATACATTGGAGAGACATTTTCAGGCCTGAGCTGATATGACTCTCCGTATTCTTTCTTTTCTTGTTTTTCTCTTGCCGTCGTTTGCCTCTGCAGCGCCGGAGCCTTTCCCTGACAGCCGTGTAGCTGAAACTACAACGAGCACGGTGCATCGTTACCGTCTTGTGTTGTCTGAGTTAAAGCGTAATCAGGCCGAAACCTTTGGCGAAAAAGAAGTCCGCTTAAAGGGCGAGCTGACTCGCACTCTCTATGAACTACCATCGGGTATCAGTCTTTCTGAAGTAGCGGAGTACTTTCGCCAGCAGCAGGGAACTGAACGGGTGTTATACCAGTGCCAGGGCATTGATTGTGGTAGCAGTAACTTCTGGGCTAACGAAGTGTTTGGCATTGGCCGCCTTGTAAGCCGTGATAAGGAACAGGCGTATCTGGCGACGGCTACACAGGTGCAGGGAAAGAATCGACTGACTGTGGTTTACATCTCAATGCGCGGCGGCCGCCAGCCCAAAGTACTTGTCGATGAGTTGATCACCGCTGATTCATTGATGTCTGCTGCAGTCACTGAAAATCAGGTAACTACGGCCTTATCAGAGACATCGGGCTGGTTGCCAGGGCTGAACGCGCGTGATGGGGCATTGGATGTCGGGGCGAGTGCGCCATTGTTGAATGCGATCCGGGGCTTGTCGGACGGAGTCCGGGGCAGATTGCACCTCATGGTTCATTGTTACGACGGTGTGCGCATGAGCGATACCATTGACTGTGCCGAGGGAATCGCTGTACAACTCCGGGAGCAACTGCCGGATGTGGATGTACGGGCTCAGGGAGCCCTGACTCCCGCTCCGGGCAGTGACAGAAAACCTTCCCTGCGTTTTGTATTCTGGCCAGGACGTTAAGCAATGAATACGGTATCAAAAGAAAATCCTACGGTCGCTCTGGCATTGGGTAGTGGCGGTGCTCGTGGCTATACCCATATCGGCGTAATTAAAGCGATAGAAGAGCGCGGCTACGATATCGTGAATATTTCAGGCTGCTCGATGGGAGCGATCGTCGGTGGCTTTTATGCTGCCGGCAAGCTGGATCAGTACCGCGACTGGGTGACGAGTCTTGGATATCTCGATATCCTGCGTCTGGTTGATTTCAGCCTGCTGTCTGGTGGTGCTATACGCCTTGAAAAGGTCTATGCAGCCATGAGTGAGATGCTCGGCGACTGCAATATCGAAGATCTTAATATTCCGTTTACCTCGGTCGCTACGGATCTGCGTCATCAGAAAGAAATCTGGTTTCAACGTGGCTCGCTCGTTAATGCCATGCGCGCCTCTGCTGCTATCCCAACCATTCTGTCTCCAGTGATCACCGACAGCATGATGCTGGTGGACGGTGCCGTGCTGAATCCGCTGCCGATTACCCCCTGTGTATCCGCCCATGCCGATTTGATCATGGCAGTAGATATCAACGCTGACGTGCCTGTTCCTGAGAATCTGGTGCGCAGCCTTATTGATGAAGAAACCGAAAAGAAAGCCTGGCTCGAAACCGTGATGGATCGCGCAGCAGATTGGCTCGGACGCCGTAATGATGGCGAATCCCGTGAACAGGCAGATGAGAATCTGGGCAAGCTTGAGACGCTGAGCCGCATGTTCGAGGTGATGCAGTCATCATTGAGCCGCTTTAAGACGGCGGGCTATCCGCCGGATCTGCTGATCCGGATTCCATCCGATTGTTGTGAAATGTACGAGTTCTACCGCGCGAAAGAGATGATCGATCTTGGCTATCAGATAGCCACAGATGCACTGGATGCGTTTGAGCACGGTCACAGTAGCCTGTATGGCGAGCGCAAGAGCTGACCAGAGCAGCGGCTTCCGCTACAATAGCGGCTTTTTTGCACAGGCAGTTTTCATGCACGCTCAGCCAATGGGTTTTCAACAGCAGGCCGAAGAGGCCCTGAACGAACTTGTTACCCTGCAGGACCTGATCCGCTGGGCGGTGAGCCGCATGGCGGAGCAGGAAGTGTTTCACGGCCATGGTAGTGATAATCCATGGGATGAAGCACTGTATCTGGTCGCGCATGCTCTGAATCTGCCCTGGCAGCTGGCCCAGGAATGGCAACAGAGCCGGACGACGCGCAGTGAGCGTCAGATCGTGATGGCGTTTCTCGAGCAGCGTCTGGTACACAAGGTTCCGACACCATACCTGACTGGCGAAGCCTGGTTCTGTGGTCAGCCTTATCTGGTTGATGAGCGTGTACTGATTCCGCGATCGCCAATCGGCGAGCTGATTAATCAGCGCTTTTCGCCTTGGTGGCCCGAAGATAAAGAACCTGCCCGCATAATGGACCTTTGTACGGGATCAGGCTGCATCGGTATCGCTTGCGCTTATGAGTTTGAAAGCGCACAGGTTGAATTGCTCGATATTTCTTTTGATGCCTTAGAAGTTGCGGAAGAAAACATCGCCAATCACCGCATGGACGATCGGGTTATGGCTCTGCAGTCTGACCTGTTTGCAGCGGCCTCTGGTAAGTACGACATCATTGTATCGAATCCGCCTTATGTCGACGCTGAAGATATGGCATCACTGCCAGAAGAGTATCAGCACGAACCAGAGTTGGCGCTGGCGGCAGGGGATGATGGTCTCGATCTGGTTCATATTATGCTGGCACAGGCTGCAGAGTATCTGACTGACGATGGCATTTTTATTCTGGAAGTGGGTAACAGCTTTCCTGCCTTGCAGGAAGCCTATCCAGAGCTACCGTTTGAATGGCCTGATTTTGAATATGGTGGCCACGGCGTTTGTGTATTGCGCGCGGCAGATCTGAAAGCGATTTCAGCGAAATAAAGTCTAAACGAATTAATTAACGCGCCCTGGCGCACTGACGGAAAGATTATGTCTGGTAACAGTTTCGGAAAATTATTCACAGTAACTACCTTTGGTGAAAGCCATGGTCTGGCGCTGGGTGCAATTGTTGATGGTTGCCCTCCGGGTATCCCGTTAACAGAAGCCGATCTTCAGGCGGATCTCGATCGTCGTAAGCCAGGCACGTCACGCCATACCACGCAGCGTCGTGAAGCTGATGAAGTGAAAATTCTGTCGGGTGTGTTTGAGGGCAAAACGACGGGTACCCCTATCGGCCTGTTGATTGAAAACACCGACCAGCGTTCGAAAGATTATTCCAACATCGCGTCGACTTTCCGTCCTGCACATGCGGATTACGCTTACACTCAGAAGTACGGTTTCCGTGATTATCGTGGCGGTGGCCGCTCGTCGGCACGCGAGACGGCTATGCGTGTTGCTGCTGGTGCAATTGCGAAAAAAGTACTGGCAGAAAAGGGCATTGAGATTCGTGGTTATCTGTCGCAACTGGGCCCGATAAAAATTGAAAACTTCGATTGGAACGAAGTGCACAACAACCCGTTCTTCTGCCCGGATGCAGCGAAAGTCCCGGAAATGGAAGAGTACATGGATAAGCTGCGCAAAGAGTGCAACTCCATTGGCGCTAAAATTTCTGTCGTTGCTACCGGCATGATGCCTGGTTTAGGCGAGCCAATTTTTGACCGTCTCGACGCAGATCTTGCTCATGCTCTGATGAGTATCAATGCAGTAAAAGGCGTTGAGATTGGTGATGGCTTTGATGTGGTAGAGCAGAAAGGCACAGAGCACCGTGACGAAATGACACCAGAGGGCTTCCTCTGTAACCATTCTGGCGGCATCGTGGGTGGCATCTCTTCAGGTCAGGATATCGTTGCTCATATTGCGCTTAAACCGACCTCCAGCATGGCTCTGCCGGGTCGCTCGGTCGACACCGAAGGTAAGCCAATCGAAGTAATTACGAAAGGCCGTCATGACCCTTGTGTTGGTATCCGTGCGACACCAATCGCTGAAGCTATGATGGCGATTACGCTTCTGGATCACCTGCTGCGTCATCGTGGTCAGAACGCTGATGTTGTGTGCACTACGCCAGTAATTCCCGGCCAGGCTCCGGAATAATTTCCGAGTAGCGTGCTGGCGGGGGGAATTTCCCTCGCCAGTTTTTCCTTTCTTTCGAATTTCTGGTGATCCGCTGATGCCAGTTTCTCCTTCCCGTTTTGCGTTGTTTTACGCACTGTATTTTGCGCTGCTCGGTTGTATCGCTCCATTCTGGGGGCTGTATCTTCAACATCTTGAATTCTCTGCGGCTGATATTGGTCTGCTGATGGCCTTATTTGGCGTAGTCAGAATTATTGCGCCGAATATGTGGGCTGCTCAGAGTAAGCGCTTTCGCGGGCCAGTTCAGATGGTCCGGCTTGCCGGCCTTCTGACACTGATCTTCTTTTCCCTGATCTTCGTTGCACACGGTTTCTATGCGATTGCAGCGGTCATGATCGCGTACGGATTTTTCTGGGCGGCAATGCTGCCGCAGTACGAAGTCTTGTGTATGCAGGCGCTCGGTAATCAGGTTGATCGTTACAGCCAGGTCAGGCTTTGGGGCTCGATTGGTTTTGTCGTCAGCGTGGTCATTCTGGGAGCAGTGTTTGAGCAATTCTCGGTAATAGCGTTGCCCTGGATTATGTGGGCATTGATGGGGCTGATTGTGGCTAACGCCTGGTTGATGCCGGAGGGGAGGCACCGCCCTCAGCATATCAACAAACCTAGTGAGCACTTCTGGCGCGTATTAAAATCACGGGCAATTCTGGGCTTTATTGTCCTGAATGTCCTGTTGCAGATTTCCTTCGGACCTTACTACACCTTCTTCAGTATTTTTCTTACTGATGCTGGATACAGTGCAACCGCAACCGGCGTATTCTGGGCGATTGGGGTGACTGCGGAGGTCATTCTTTTCTGGCAGTTTGGTCGGCTGATGCATCTGCTGAGCTGGCGTAACTGGATTGTGCTGTCTTTGCTGCTGACCGCAGCACGCTGGGCTCTGACTGGGTTTGTACTAGACTCCGTTACAGGTCTGGTGCTGTTACAGATCTTACACGCGTTCAGTTTTGCCGTTATGCATGCGGTCTCTATGCGGTATGTGCAGACGTTATTCCCTGAGCAACACCAGGGTAGAGGACAAGCGCTCTACAGCAGTGTCAGTTATGGTTTTGGCGGTGCGCTTGGGGCATGGGGCAGTGGCTTGCTGTGGGAGCCACTCGGTGGCACGCTGGTTTTTGTAATCGCAGGGGTAGCTTCTGCTGCGGCGGCTGTGGTTGCTTGGTCCAGTTTGTCAGGTACTGACAGAGCAGAAAAAGGGAACACACAATGAAAGTGAATGTCACATTCGATATGACGCCGGAAGAATTTCGTCGATTACTGGGATTGCCAGATGTGCAGCAGTTCCAGAGTGAGCTCTTCAGTCAGATGATGGAGAAAATGAAATCCGGTGAAGAGGGGTATGATCCCATGAGTCTCTATCAGCCGTTCATGGAACACGGTATGAATGCCGTGACGGAATTTCAGAAAACCATGATGACGATGATGATGACAGGATCTCCCGTTACGTCGCCAGAAAAGTCCCAATGAGACAAATACGGACATCGATACCAGCAATGTAAGCTTTGCTCATCGGGCCCGGCGTAAAGAGGATGACAACCCGCTAATGACTGCTACTTTGTATGTACGGCTGTCACTCAAGTGTAAAGTTGCTCCCGCAATATGATTCGGGAGTGACGGACGTTCTTACCAACCATTGAAGGAGCAAGACCATGCAAGAGAATATTCTTAATGCATTCGCTGAGCAGGCAAAGACGATGTACGCGCCTATGTCTAAGTTCAACAGTCTCTTCGTTGAAAACATGGAGAAACTGACTGAGTATCAACTCAACGCGGTTAAGAGCTACGCTGAAATGGGACTGAGCCAGATTAAATCTGCGGCTGATGTACAGGACCTCGAATCAATGCGTACTTTCGCATCATCTCAGGCAGAGATGGCCACGGGCATGAACAAAAAAGTAATGGAAGACATCAAGACGCTGTCTGACATGACGATGGAGTTTAAGACCCAGATGGAAGGTATTATGGAAGATCTGCGCGCAACTGCGGCAGAGACTGCCAAGACCACTGCCAAAACTGCAGCGTCTAAAGCTAAGGCGGCTTAAGGCCCGGCGGTTCGGAATCAGGCCACCAACGCGGTGGCCTTTTTTGATTCCTCGCTGACAGACAACTCAATATGGAGAGCACGCGTCGATGAGTGATGTATCTGAGAAAGTCGCCACTGCGGTGAGTGATTACTTTGATATGGCGGTTCATGCCGCAGAGCACACTGGCAAGATATGGGAAAAGTATCTGACCCATCCGACCACCGCTGAAGATCCGGCAGCATGTGTCCTGAACGATTTTACTGAAGCGTTCAGGGAGCTGGGAGAAGCCATGCTGGCGCACCCGGATAAAATCATGGAAGACCAGATGGACCTGCTGAAAAAACAACAGCAGCTGTTCCAGAACACCGTATTACGATTAATGGGTAAAGAAGTTGAACCAGTAATCGAACCTGAGCGCGGCGACCGCCGTTTCAGCAACGAAGAGTGGAAAAATAACCCCATCTTCGATTACCTCAAGCAGCTTTATCTGCTGCAGGGCAGCACATTGAAAAAGATGGTTGATGACACTGATGGCATCAGTATTAACTCCCGTCGTAAGGTCGAGTTTCTGCTGCGTCAGTATATTAACGCCGTAGCACCATCTAATTTTGCGGGCCTGAACCCTGATGTAATTAATAAGACTCTGCAGAGCGGTGGTCTCAATCTGGCGCACGGTATTGAGCAACTGACTGAAGATCTGGAGATGAGCGCCGAAGGTGCTCTCAACGTTGCCATGACCGACACCAGCGCCTTCCAGGTGGGGGTTAACGTGGCCACAACGCCGGGTAAGGTGATTTATCAGAATGACCTGATGCAGCTGATCCAGTACACACCAACCACAGAGACAGTGGCAAAGCGTCCGTTACTGGTGATTCCGCCATTTATTAATAAATACTACATCATGGACCTGCGCGAGAATAACTCGCTGATGCGCTGGTTGGTATCTCAGGGACATACCGTATTTGTGATCTCATGGATTAACCCAGGCCCGGGTTTACGTGACAAAGGTTTTGATAATTACCTGCTTGAAGGGCCAGTAGAAGCCCTGAATGTTATCGAAGCCATTACGGGGGAAACGGAAGTCAACGCTATCGGCTACTGTCTCGGTGGTACGCTGCTGTCCGCGACCCTTTCTTATCTGAAGAAAAAGCGTAAAGAACGGATTAAATCGGCAACCTTCCTCGCTACTCTGATCGACTTTACTGATCCGGGCGAAATTGGTGTATTCATCAATGAAACCACGATTGAAGGTCTGGAAAAGCAGATGGATATTCTCGGCTATTACGATGGTCGTCAGATGTCCTTCAGCTTTAATACATTGCGCGAAAATGATCTGTTCTGGTCGTTCTTTGTGAACAACTATCTCAAAGGCGAGCGTCCAGCTGCGTTTGATTTACTCTATTGGAATACCGACAGTACGAATCTGCCTGCGCGCATGCACTCGTACTACCTGCGCAATATGTACCTCAACAACCTGCTGAAAGAGAAAAATGTTCTCGAAGTAGATGGGGTTAAGATTGATCTGTCTGCGGTGAAAGTACCTTCGTACTTCCTGTCTGCTTCTCAGGATCACATTGCTCTGTGGAAATCGACCTACGAAGGCGCAAAAATTCTGGGTGGTAAAAACCGGTTTGTTCTGGGTGGTTCTGGCCACATTGCTGGTGTCATTAACCCGCCAGCGGCAGACAAGTACAACTACTGGACCAACGATAAAATCGAAGATGACTGTGAATCCTGGTTCGCTGGTGCCGAAAGTCATCAGGGCTCCTGGTGGCCAGACTGGCAGAACTGGGTTACTGAACAAAGCGGTAAAGAGCAGGTTACGGCCCGCGTACCCGGTGATGGTCCGTTCGCTGCTTTGGAAGACGCCCCTGGGAGCTACGTCAAAATGCGCATCACAGATGTGGTAGGCAGCTAAGACACTGATTTTTGGGCACTAAACGCCGGCTAGTATCATAGAGATGCTAGCCGGCGTTTCTGTTTCTGGTACTTTTGGGTATCATCAGACTTCTGCTTAACTAGTTGGAAATGTCTGTGTCTCAGTTTGATCAGGAGTCGATCGTTTACGGCGTTATCCGCCATATTCCCGCAACGGAAGACCTGCTTGCCCGTCGCGAACGCCGCACCAACATGGCGGCGATTCAATGCCTGCCAACAGGCATTGAAGATGACTTTTCACTACTCAAGCGTGAGATGTTCTCTATGTCAGGGGACGATATCTTCTCTGGTGCATACCAGACTCAGATTATTCACTTTGCAGCCTCTTACCGTGCGGTTGAGTACGAGTGGGAAGGCTGGCTGCGCCAGTTCGAGTCGCTGTTAAAAAGTATGTACTGGGTTTCTGCTACCGTACACCTCGAAACCGAGTTGTCAGGTCGCCATACCTTTAACTGGCAGGCGGAACATGGTCATACGCCTTCTGATGCTGATCTGCGAATGAACTGTGAGTGGGAAAGGGAGGGTGCCTTTGCCATCTGATCATGACCTCTATCCTTACCTCAATGCCGACTCAGCGCCTGAGGAAGGCGTTATCCGGGTACCGCATGATCGCCTGACGCCAGATGCACTGGACGGCATCATCGAAGAGTTCGTCTCCCGCGAAGGCACGGACTACGGTGACTACGACTACAGCTTTGACGACAAAAAAGATCAGGTGCGAGCCCAGATTCGTCGTGGCCAGGTTGTCATTTTGTTTGATCCGGTCGGTGAAACCTGCCAGCTTGCGATGGCCGATCAGTTACCGCCGGGGATTTGATCCACCTTATTACGGATCTTATTACGGATTAAGTCCCGCAATAGAAACCGGTTGGGCGAAAGCGCATCAACGACCGTCTGACTGGCACACGCCGCATCACCACTTATCTGCTCTGCAATCAGCTCTGCGAATAAAGAAGACGATGCCAGCCCGCGTGAGCCGTGACCAATATTGAGCCATACACCACTTAGCCAGGGCATGGCTAAGTGTGGAATGCGCTTTGCGTTTTTGGTCATGGGCCTGAAGCGTTCAATAAATGCCTGCTTTTGCACCAGTGGCCCGACCATGGGTAGGTAA
Organism: Thalassolituus sp.; assembly: GCA_038109705.1. Taxonomy (GTDB): domain Bacteria; phylum Pseudomonadota; class Gammaproteobacteria; order Pseudomonadales; family Oceanobacteraceae; genus Thalassolituus. The sequence continues at coordinate 21,413 of JAYNJA010000015.1, forward strand.
TCTGGCGTGGTGCAGCGGAAGCCAACACGGCCGCCGATAATTTCTACTGTGCCCGCAGCATTCTCCCAATCGTCACCGAAATCCGTTAAATGACTAAGATTGGTCTGGTGATCACTATCACGTAACGCAGTTTCGTTATCTTTTAAATTATAGGTTGCGCCTAACACAAGCCGGCCATTGATTGGCGGTGCCATATAGCTACGGGCGCAGAGTACTTTATCCAGCGGAGGAAGTTTTTCCGCATTGAGATAACTGAGTTGCCCTCGGATTTTTTTTGTGGGCAGATAGCTGTCTTTACCACATAATTCTGTTGCCTGATGCGCGGTAGCAATAACAAATACGTGTGCCTGTAATACACCACTATCGGTATCGAGTATCAGATCATTCTGCTCGCCAGAAACGCCGGTGACTGCCGTTTTTTTAAATTCGATATTCGGGTGCTGAGCCAGCGCCTTGCAGAAGTCTGCGGGCGATACCCATCCGGCGGCGGGGTAGAGCAGCCCGTGTTGCTCGTCGTGTTGCTTGTCTGGTTGCTGATTTAGTAGTACAGCCGTGACCAATGCCTCTGGCGGAGCATGACGCTCAATAAAACGCTGTTGGCGTTTCGCTTCTTTCTCGTCGTACGCCAAT
>JAYNJA010000015.1:22052-25694 GCA_038109705.1 Thalassolituus sp.
GTGCTGAGCCAGTGCGTTACAGAAATCGCTAGGTGATACCCAGCCTGCAGAGGGGTAGAGCAGCCCGTGTTGTCCGTTGTGCTGCTTGTCGCTTTGCTCGTTTGGTTGCCTGTCTAATAGTGCCGTCGTGACCAATGTCTCCGGTGGCATGTGACGCTCAATAAAACGCTGTTGGCGTTTCGCTTCTTTCTCGTCGTACGCCAATTGCAATACGCCGCAATCGTTCCAGTATTCACCCTTGCTCCCTTCGCCAAGAACCCTGCGCACTTCTTTTAACGCAAGCAAATACGCCTGCCGGTAAAAATCAGAGTGTGTGGCCTGATCGTCAGCCGCGAGTTTGATATATAAGCCACCTTGCGGATTACCCGACGCACCATTGGCAATACCGTCTGGATCGCAGAGGGTGACTTTAAAGCCACGCTCCGCCAGTGCCCGCGCCGTGGTGCAGCCTGCAAGGCCCGCACCGGCAACCACAACATGGCTGCCGTATTTCAAAGGCTCTGGCGTAAGCTGCCAGGGCAGGCGGTTGTGTAGTTCGCTCTTTTCTGGGCCTGTTGTTGCATTATACGAGCCTGCCAGCATTTCACGTTTGCGTCCAAAGCCTGGGACTTTGGCTACCTGAAAACCCGCGCCTTTCAAGCCGCGGCGAACCAGACCAGCGGCAGTAAAAGTAGCAACTGTCGGGATACGGTCGGGGAGTGGGTTGCGGCTGATGCGACGGATTTCTTTGAATAATTCATCGGACCACATAGCTGGGTTTTTCGATGGCGCAAAACCATCGAGATACCAGGCATCCACAGGGCCATTTAATTCCGGGAAAGCATCGTGCACATCTGCAAAAATCAGGGTGAGTGTGACCCGTTCTTCTGGCCAGCTCAGTACATGAAAACCCGGTGTGGCGGGCGGGTAGCGATCAATCAACTTTTGGCTAAGATCAGCCAGCTCAGGCCAGAGTGCCAGTGCTTTGGTGAGTTGCTCAGGTGTGAGCGGAAACTTTTCAACGCTGGTAAAGTGCAACCAGCGCTCTGGCGTTGCTTCCTGCGTGAAGGCCTGCCAGGTCGCCAGAAAATTCAGGCCGGTGCCGAAGCCGGTTTCGATAATACGAAAGGGGCCAGTACCTTCGGCAAAGCGCTGCGGAAGACCGTTGTTTTTCAGAAACACATAGCGGGTTTCTTCGAGGCCGTTTTCGACAGAAAAGTAAGGGTCATCAAAGGCATCTGCGATGGGCAGGCCATCATCATTCCAGCTCAGTACAGGCGACTGTACCAACGCCTTACTTGTTTCTGGCGCTTTTTGTGTTTCTAGCGTTTTTCGTGTTTCTGGATTCTGCTCGCCCGAATTACTCACTGGCCATGCCTTCGTTCTGTATGTCGTCTGGAAGCGCATTGTAATAAACCAGAGCAGGACACGCAGCCACTGAGTATACTGCGGCCATGATGATTTCTATTGCCTATGTTCTCTTTCCTGTTGTCGTCTGTGCCGTTCTTGGCGCCTGGTGGGCGCATTCCCGTACGCAGTATGACAGTGAATTTATCTCCCGGTTGGTGCTGAATATCGGTGCGCCTTGTCTGATGTTGTCAGTGCTTGGGCAGGTAGAGATTGACCCTCAGGTGTTCGCTCAGACGGCACTGGCATGCGTGCTGGTTACTCTGTTGATGGTCGTGCCCGGTGTTCTGGTGCCGCGAATGATGGGCGATGAAGTGCGTACTTACCTGCCGTCATTTCTGTTTCCCAATGTCGGCAACATGGGGTTGCCGGTCTGTATGCTGGCATTTGGCGAGCAAGGGCTCGCATTGGCGCTGGCGTTTTTTATGATGCTGTCCGTTGCTCATTTCCCAGTTGGTATTCTTCTCGCTGGTGGTCGCGATGCGGGCGGATTAAAGGGCATTGCCCGCATGCCCATTATGTATGCGATTGCGGTATCGGTTGTGCTGGTGATTACGGGTTGGCGCTTGCCGGAGCTTCTTAATGGTTCTGTCGAGCTGATCGGTGGGATGACCATTCCGCTGATGCTGATCACTCTGGGCGTATCGCTTTACAGCCTTAAGGTTTCAGGGTGGGGGAAGGCGATTTTCTACAGCCTGATCCGTATTCTGGGCGGGTTGAGTGCGGGCATTCTGGTGACTTATTTATTAGAGCTTGAGGGCGTGGCCAGAGCGGTCGTGTTAATTCAGAGCTCAATGCCTGTGGCGGTATTCAATTATCTTTTTGCGGTTCGCTATAAGCGCGAGCCCGACGCAGTGGCCGGGCTCGTTGTGACATCAACCTTCATGTCGTTTATCAGCCTGCCAGTGCTGCTGGCGTGGCTGATGTAAGGCACTTATTCGTTGATCAGGCTGTCGTCGTCTTCTGTAGCAGGTGCTTTGTCGACGACGTTGGCTGAGTTGATAACAATTGGCATCACAGGTACGTCGCGGGCACCGGTGCGGGTTGCTGCGATTTTATCGACGATATCCATCCCTTTGGTTACTTTACCGAAGACGGCATAACCATAGTCGCGTTGGCCGTGGTCAAGAAAGCCATTGTTCTTTACGTTAATAAAGAACTGACTGGTCGCACTGTCGACGGCAGAAGTACGAGCCATCGCGATGGTGCCGCGGCCGTTACGCAGACCATTTTTAGCTTCGTTCTTGATCGCAGCGCGGGTCGCTTTGCGATTCATGCTGGCATCAAATCCGCCTGCCTGAATCATGAAGTTTGGGATCACACGATGGAAGATGGTGCCGTCGTAGTGCTTTTCTTCGACGTATTTGACGAAGTTTTCTACAGAAATAGGTGCCTTCGCAGGGTTCAGTTCGAGTTCGATCAGACCTTCGCTGGTGTTCAGTTCAACGTACACTGGCGAAGTTGGCGCTTTTCCCGCTTTCTCAGTTTCGGCGTGCGTGACAGAGCCCAGCAGAGTGCCGGTGACAATGATGAAAGATACAAGTGACTTCATAATACGCATGGATACTTCCTTTTTCAGTTCTTATAATTCAGTGCAATAGGACTTGGGTTGGGTGCCGGTTGGCTGAACTCACGCCCAGCCACTGTTACTACGGCGACCACGCAATCCCGGAAGAATCAGACCACCGATAATACCAATCACAACAAGACCGCCGCCGTATATCAGGTAGGATACGCTGGCGTCGCTGCGCAGCTCCTGATTTTCTGCTGATAATGTACCGACCTGAAGTTCAAGTTCCTGATTACGCAGCGTCAGTTTGCGGGATTTTTCATCCAGTGCCAGAGCATTCTCAGAAACCGTACGGATCCGTTCGAGTTCGCGCTCAAGCTCACTGTTGGAGCGGTTAGTGCTCGCGCGCTCACTTTTGGCGGCTTCTACTTCTTTTTGCAGTTCTCCCAGTTGCTTTCTGGCTGTTTCCAGTTCAGCGTTGAGATTATCCAGCTCGCGATTTGCGAATATCAGTTTTTCTTTGGCGATAGGTTCATCGAGAAGATACTGAGTACGAACCCAGCCTTCCGTACCTTTGTCTGTTTTGACGTGAGTGAAGTCGCCGCTTTCTTCAATGAAGATAAGATGCTCACCGCTCTGCAGCACTTTCAGGATACGATGCTCGTTAGACGGGCCGGAACGCATCTGAATGAAAAGTTTGTCTGTCACATAACGTTTTTCAACGGCAATCGCCGGTGACGAGATCA
>JAYNJA010000016.1:0-556 GCA_038109705.1 Thalassolituus sp.
GAAAGTCTGGGCTTAATTCAAGCTGTAACTGGGCGTTCAACATCATCCAGTTGATGTATTGAATTCCGATCCGGGCCTGCAGTTTTCCGCTATTTTTCTCTTCGACCAACCAGAATGCGGCTTCACGGCCTTCAAAGCGCATAGCGACACGACGCAGCTCATCAAGCGCCTGTGCTTCAACCGTCATAGCCATACGAGGAATATGATCAACTACAGCCTGCTGGCTCAACAGCTGATACAGGGCATCACCGTCCTGATCGGAAACAGGCAGTCGCACGATGTAGTTATCGGTTTCGAAGTTCCAGCTCATGATTTATCTCCCTGCCCGGCGTTCAGGTTCTGGCCAAGGTTGTCGTCATCGCCGAGTCTGCGCGGCACAGGTTTAGCCTCTGCAGAAACCCAGTGATACTGCTCTACATCAGCAAAGCTTTGATTGCCGGTACGCCAGGCGCCACGTAAACGGGCTGCAAGGCTGAAGCCTGCTTCTGCCAGCATGGTGCGGATATTGTCCGCCTGACCTTCGATCCACTGGTAAGCAAAATTGCGGATATGGTAT
>JAYNJA010000016.1:566-2075 GCA_038109705.1 Thalassolituus sp.
CTCTTGCAGAGTCAGATCACTCAAGCCATCGACACGCATTACTACGCGCAGCTGCGATGGCTGCCAGTCGAACGCACTGACCATGCCCTTGATCTTGCCGTCGGTTTCGATCGCCCACATCATGCCGCGCTGGGTCGCCGCCATCTGTACGCTGTAATCAACCATACGATTGAGCTGTTCTTTGTCTTCCAGCGGACGCTGGCCTGGTATTTCCGGGTTCTGGTACAGCTCAAACAAGCCATCAATATCGTCATAGTGCAGCGGTTTGATCCGACCGCCAGGAATGTCCAGCTCGGGGGTAAACTTCATGAGGTCTCCTGCGGGTTATGATGGTGACGACATTAATATTCGTCGTCACCTGCATAGCCATGGGCGAGATTTTCAAAACGGGTGTATTTACCAATAAACGCGAGGCGGTCTATACCAATAGGACCGTTACGGTGTTTACCGGTAATAATTTCGGCGATGCCTTTGTCCGGTGAGTCTTCGTTATAGACTTCATCCCGGTAAATAAACTGAATGATATCGGCGTCCTGCTCAATCGCACCAGATTCACGCAGGTCGGAGTTCACCGGGCGCTTGTTCGGGCGCTGCTCAAGAGAGCGGTTAAGCTGAGACAGGGCAATCATTGGACAGTTAAATTCTTTCGCGATGACTTTCAGGGTCCGGGAAATTTCAGAGATTTCCTGGGTACGACCTTCCGATGGGCCAGACACCCGCATCAACTGCAGGTAGTCGACCATGATCATGGCAAGGTCGTTATTGTTTTCGCGGTATACCTTACGGGCACGAGCACGCATTTCCTGCGGCGTAATTGCTGGCGTATCGTCGATATAAAGCGGCAGATCTTTAAGCAGATTCACCGCCGCAGACAGTTTTGGCCAGTCTTCATCGATCAGCTTACCGGAACGGATACGGGACTGGTCGATTTTGCCGATTGAAGACAGCATACGCATAACGATGGATTCAGACGGCATCTCAAGGCTGAACACCAGACATGGACGCTTGGTCGCCAGCAGTGCGTTTTCTACAAGGTTCATCGCGTAGGTAGTTTTACCCATGGACGGACGTGCCGCGATAATCACCAGGTCAGCTTTCTGCCAACCGGATGTACGGTTATCAACTTCGGTAAAGCCCGTTGTCAGACCGGTAAGACCTTCCGGTTGATTGAACATCTGATCAAGCTGTTCAAGGGTATTCTTCAGAATCGGTGCAACCAGCACCGGGCCGCCATCCTTACGTGCGCCTTCGGCGATCTGGGCAATCGACTTTTCAGCATCAGAGACGAGAGTCAGTGCGTCGTCACCACCCGGCTCATAGGCCTTTTCAATGATATCGGATGCGGCTTCAATCAAGCGACGCTGCTGCGAGCGCTCGCCGACGATAACGGCATAGGCTGCGCAGTTATCAATGGAAGGGGTCATATCGACCAGGCGGCTCAGGTAAGACGCTCCACCTGCTTTTTCCAGCTGGCCACGTTCTTCCAGTTCTTCCGCCACCGTCACCACG
>JAYNJA010000016.1:2085-3349 GCA_038109705.1 Thalassolituus sp.
CATCAATAGGTTGCTCCTGATTTACCAGGTGCTGAATGGCGCGGAAAATAATACGGTGGTCATGACGATAGAAGTCGGTATCAAGAATGGTTTCAGAGACGGCCTCCCAGGCGCGCTCATCCAACATCAGGGAGCCAAGTACGGACTGCTCAGCTTCGACCGAGTGCGGCGGCACACGGCTTATTCCGGTCGACTCTGTATCCTGCTCGTATTCGTCGTTCATATCATCCTGCACAAATAAAAAAGGCACTACTCGTACGCTGGGTACTGAATAGTGCCTTAATCAGCCGCAATCGGCTACTCCACTACTGCGCAACGCCCGTGAAGAGGCTGCACAGTGGCAACACGGTTACTTATTCAGCAACAACGTGCAGCTTCAGAGTGGTCTCTACTTCTGCGTGCAGGCGAATAGCGATGTCGTATTCACCAACCTGACGGATAGGACCGTTTGGCAGCAGAACTTCAGACTTAGCCAGTTCAACGCCAGCAGCAGTAGCCAGATCAGCAACGTCACGGTTACCCAGTGAGCCGAACAGCTTGCCTTCGTCACCGGCTTTAACTGCTGCAGACAGTTCGATTTCGTCAATCTTAGCAGCACGATCCTGAGCTTCAGCCAGCTTAGCAGCAGCCTGAGCTTCCAGATCTGCACGACGTGCTTCGAACTGTTCTACGTTAGCTGCAGTTGCAGGAACGGCTTTGCCCTGTGGGAACAGGAAGTTACGAGCGTAACCCGGACGTACAGTCACTTGTTCACCCAGAGCACCCAGGTTTGCGACTTTTTCCAGCAGAATAATTTGCATGATAATTCCTCATTACAGGGTGGCTACTAATGCAGAGCAACCACCGTGTCTTTCAGTTGCGTTCTTTTGTTAACAGATTTGTTAAGCAGATACGCTACGAAAATTAGTAATGGATACAGTATTAACCGTATCTCTTAGTTGTCGTGCTGATCAGTGTATGGCAGCAGAGCGATGTAGCGAGCACGCTTGATCGCAGTAGACAGCTGACGCTGATACTTAGCACGAGTACCGGTGATACGGCTTGGTACGATCTTACCAGTTTCAGTGATGTAGCCTTTCAGAGTATCCAGATCTTTGTAATCGATCTCAGACACGCCTTCAGCAGTGAAACGGCAGAACTTACGACGACGGAAAAAACGAGCCATGATCTAATCCCCTATTACTCAGCGTTATCTTCAGAAGATTCTTCTGCAGTTTCTTCTGCAGTATCTTCAGTCTTTGCTTCAGCTTCGCTGCGCTCAGCG
>JAYNJA010000016.1:3359-24335 GCA_038109705.1 Thalassolituus sp.
TTTCTGCCGCTTTGATTGGAGAAATTTCAGTAACAGCTTCGTCACGACGGATAACCAGGTTACGCAGAACAGCGTCGTTGTAACGGAAGTTAGTAGTCAGTTCGTCCAGCGCTTCCTGAGTACATTCAACGTTCATCAGGATGTAGTGCGCTTTGTGCACGTCGTTGATTGGGTATGCCAGGTGACGACGGCCCCAGTCTTCGTAGCGGTTGATTTTACCGCCAGACGCTTCGATGGTGTTGGTGTAACGCTCAACCATCGCAGGTACTTGTTCACTCTGGTCCGGGTGAACCAGGAAAACGATTTCATAATGACGCATTTTCAGCTCCTTATGGGTTTAAAGCCTTCCGGCCCATCCGGTAAGGCAAGGAGTTCATCTATACGGGAAGCCCGGATAAATGAAGGGCGGCGATTATATGGGAAGTGGCCTCCAGATTCAATCCTGCCATGCGACACCCCGCCACAGGTACAACCGGTGTTGTCTGGCATAAACTACCATCAGGTTATGAGGGTGACCTGCCAGCACGGAACTCATGCCGTGCTGGCCTTCTTTTACGAGAGCCTCAGAAAAGGAGCATTGCTCTGGTATCGCCCCGGTATAGCGCGTAAGCTTCGCAGAACGTACTTATTACCCTCAGCGCATGTCACCGAAAACTTGGCTACAGAACTGGTTTGAAACTCAGAAAGGCAGGGAGCGTCATTACCTGACCCGATTCTCTATTGGTGCCACTCTATTCTTTGCCGGTGCAGGCCTGATGCTGTTTGCCGATGGTCGCATCACGCCGTCTCTGACTCAGGAACTGATTGCCCTGCTCGGGCTGATGTCCGCCGTATTCGGTGCACTGACCTCGGCCAGTGCCTACATCATGCTCACCCTACTTCGCCTATTCCGGGAGCCCAACGACAAATGACTGAACGTTTTCCAGATCTTGAGATTTACATACTGAAAGCGGAACCGGCCAGCGTTGAGCAGTGGCTACGCGATACCTTTAACCAGGTGGATAGCCAGAAGAACACAGACAGCCATAACCACTGGCGTGTTGACGGCATGGACGTGTTTCTTAATGCCGGAGCAGAAAAAAACTTCGCCAGCCTCTGGTTTAAACAGAATCAGACCCCCTGGAACAATGATCTCGAACTCGGCCGCGCCGCCTTCACAGCTCTGGAATCTGAAGTCCGCTGTAGCGACAGCGGCTGGTCGGAAAGTGAATCTGAAGATGCCGACGGGGGCTGGGTAAAAATCAATCGTAACGGCGAAAAACCTTTTAGCTGGTGATTAAATGGGGGGAACTGCAGGGAGTAATTGAGCCCCTTCTATATTTAGCCCCTCTGTATTCAGCTGCGGAAATTATCTATCAGAGTTGAAATCCTGATAGGTAGATACAATAAACCCAATCATTGCAAATGATAATAATTATCATTAACTTATTCCTACACACACGAGGACAGGTTAATGATGATTCCTTCTTACCCAGCTCAGGCAAAAGTTCACACTGATATCGCACCAGCGCAAGTGTTTGATGTGCTGGAGAACCAGGTCATCAGTGGTCTACCAAATGAAACACATTGTATTGATGCCTACCTGGATGCCGGGCTCGAGCTGGCATTAAGTGCTGGGCAACGCGGCTACACCCGCATGCAGGAAAGCTGGCTGCGACGGGTCTACACCACCCTGAGAAATGCGGGATTAGATTCAGCACTACCGCACGCCCATCGTGAACGCTGCCTCGACACGCTGCATCAGGCATTTTTCGCCTTACGCCATCTCTATCTTAACCGTCCAGGTGGTTATGGCAGCTTACGTGCACTGACCCGTGAGATGCAGTTAATCGGGCGCTATATCCTGTGAATAGCCCAATACGTCTTTTTAGTAGTGCGGCACGTCGAGTCAAACGATGCGCAGCCATGGTATGCGGTGCCGCCTGCCCGCAAGACGTCATTGAACGTCTTAGTGCCGACAACCCGGAAGTCTGCTTTGATTGTTACGCGACTGAAACAAGTAGCAGCCCGGCTTTGTGCCCGTACGCTGATATTTACTTAATTATTTCCGCCCGGGAAATTCTGGGCATTGAAGAATTCTGGCTGGATGATCACGACTCGTTCCGCAACATCAGTCTGCGTAACCGCCGTATTTTTATTACAAATTACGATAATGACGTACTGAGCCCCGACTGGCAGACCTTTATTCAAGGATTTACCAACCGGGGCGCCGAGGCTTTTTTAATTAACTCAGCTAACTAACTTAACTAACCACCTTAACTAACTACTTCAATTAAAGAGAGAAGCCAGCCAGTTCATTACCTGCTGCCAGAATACATAGTACTTATTCCGTACACGCACATCGGCAATTTCTACTGTCACCATCAGGTCATTCACACCGTCACTGACAACCACATCAAATGCCACTGGCAGGCTTGCCATAAATGCGCGGTCAGCACGACCTGATATCACACCGTCAGTAGTCAGGCTCACACCTTCTGGCAGTGCACCTGCTGCAAAGCTCAGAGCATCACCATCGGCATCAACAACGTAATCGGCGATAGTCAGAGAAAAACGCTGATTAGTGCGGGTAATTTCGATTACCGGAAGGTCTGTCACCAGCTCAGGTGAAGCATTAGGGTTTTCCAGCAACAGGCCAACGACAATCGGGTCATGGTCTGACGATCGATAAGCGTCGGCATACGCGTAGTTATCGACAGAGCTGTATGTCTGACCGTTGGCCTCAGTCAGATAATCCGCCAGCGAATCTTCGACCGAGTTAATATGCCATGCATCCACACTCACTACCTGTGCCGCCAGTGCATCCGTTGCCAGTGCATGGTCGAGACTGCCAAGCAGACCACTGAACGAATAGCTGTACGGTTGTGCTTCAGTCGCCTTGTCTGTGTACTTCAGATTAGTAAAGCCCGCGTTATAGAAGACCTGCATCGGATCTTCTTTGCTGTAAGCATTGAGATCGCCGAGGATCATGACCGACGCTTCGCTATCTAGTTCTGACGCCAGGAATTCACTCAGGCCCTGAGCTGCACGGGTACGGTTGATATTGCAGTTACCCTGACCATCGGCTCCTTCGTTGGCTTCACCACAGGCTGAGCCTTTCGACTTAAGGTGGTTTACCGCAATGGTAAATTCCTGACCATTCGCTGCGAATGTCTGGATCAGTGCAGGGCGATTTTTAGAATCATCAAACAGCGGCTGACCATTGGTATCGAGCGGAGAATTCGACGAATCGAGTACCAATGCACTGCCCACCGGCGCGACTTTTGCGGCGCGATAAATCAGGCCAACGGCGATGGCGTCTGTACCCAGTTGTGAACCGGTTGCTGCTACGATGCTGTATTCATTACCCGGCATTTGCACGGCATTTAATGCATCCACCAGATCTGCCACTGCGCTGTCCGTCAGCGTTAATGGCATCCAGAGCAGCGACGATTTTGTCACGCTGCATGACAAAGGCATCGTAGGTCGGCGCACCGCGGGACGTCGGGAAGCCACCGCCTTGTCCGTTACCATTGAAATAGTTCAGGACGTTCATACCGGCAACGATCAGGGTAGCCTGCTCAGACACGACAGGTTCCAGCGTGCGCGGATGAGTCGGATCAACGCTGAACGCACCCGAGGTTACGCCGTCAGGAATCAGGGTGTAATTGTTGCGGTAAGCATTCATTACACCGGTAAACACCGATACAGAATCTCCGATACGCACCGGATTTAACGCATCAAATCCGCTCGCGTCCGGGAATGGAATATAAGTCGGGTAAGCTGCTGATACACCGTCATCAATTAACAGGGTATCCAGTTGACGCTCGGAATCTGCGTTAAGTGCTGCAGAGGTTCCGGGCAGAGCAATTTCGGTTCCCTGAAAATGCAGGCGGGAAGACACAGCAAACTGGCCGTAGTTTCCGAAACCGTAACCTGTACCGTACAGATCACTGACCAACAGAGTCTGGCCTGTCGCTACGCGCATGCCTTCAACGGCTTCCAGCTCCGTCAGATCAGAAACCGGCAGAGAAACTGTCGTCGCAGAAGGCAGCGTATTACCTGACGAGCAGACAATATAGTCGGCGACATTATTAAGTTGGGTCACCTGATTATATTCAGTGACATTTGCCAGAAGACGGACGCGGTCGCCACTGTTTACCGGCAGGCTGTAGTTATAAACAAAGATGCCTTCAGACGTCAGGGCATTGGAGTCTGTTTCGTTATCGCTCTGCTGAATCCAGAAACCACTGTACTGGTATGACGAAGAGCCGTTAGCCAAAGTACCGCCCTGCAGGTCCGTCGTAACTATCGCTTCAACAATCACCTGCTGCCCCAGCATCGGGCTGGCGTCCTGAGCAACATCCGTAATCAACCCCTGAATTGCATGAATGCCGGTTGCCGGCTCGCCACAACTACCAATAACTGGATCTGTTGGTTCCTGAGGGTCGGTACTACCGCAGGCGTTGTCTGCACCCGGCGTTGGAACAGCCGCAGCAAAACCCAATGTTTCAAAGGCATTACCTGAGCAGCGCTGCAGCGAGTGGTTATCTTTATCGCCGTTCATGGCTTCGTCTAATTGCGGTTGCCCCGCATTGAGCAGTACCAGCAGACCAGCGTCGTCTGCGTCGCTGGTGTCATATACGACGGCATCGACGAGGCCTTCAGTGCTGATCACAGTGCCATTCGGAAATTCGGTGGCCGCGCGCGAATACAGAGCAACGGCATCGGCACCGTTCTGAATCAGATTAGAATCTGGCGTAACATCCAGGTCGCAATTAGTGACGTTACTGCTGTCGCCACACAGGACGAAGTAGCCGTCGGCATTGGTCGTCAGACCATCCAGAGATTGCGCGAAATAGCTGCTGTCGTTACTGCCGTTGAAAAACACCAGTGACAGACCGTCCAACGGTGTATTACCTGCACCACCGTCATAGAGTTCAATAAACTCGGCTACATCGGTGCTTGGTGTATCGGCATCGGTTTCGTTGATCAGGATTTCTGCGTGAGCAGAGCCGGCGGCCAGAATGGCCAGCCAGAGAGTATGGTACTTCATAAATTCCCCGGTAATTTTTCAGAAATGAAAAGAATCCACGGGGAATTAAGTCAGTCTTTTATGTCATCCTCGGGTAGTTAGGATGATGGTTTTATTCTGTTTTTGTGACGGAATTATTCCGGTTAAATGACAACGCGGTTTCGAACTTATTTCGCGCATAAGCCTGAGGGCTTTAACCCCAGGCTATTTCAACAACAAATCTTTCAAAAAACCCCTTTCAACCAGAAATGCTTTCCAGCCAGCGTTCAACGATTTTTCCCGTCGCGGAGCCCCAGCCCTTCAGTTTTTCGACGGGAATAACCTTACATTCATCAAGCTCATTTTCATCCAGTCGGATAGTACCCTCTGCCTTGATATAAAACCCAATAATAAGCTGATTATATTCATGGCCATTTACACCTTTGCCATCGAACAGTTCAAAGCCAATAAACTCTGCTTTATCGCCTTTGAGGCCCAGTTCTTCTTCGGTTTCACGCAGAGCACATTCTTCAGGTGTTTCACCCCGCTCAAGAAAGCCGGTAATAATACTGAACATCCCCGGCGGCCAGAGTTTGTTGTGCGCCAGAACAACACCTTCTGGCGTTTCAACCACGACCGCAATCACAGGCGTGGGGTTATCCCAGTGCACAAAGCCACACTTCGCATCACAAGCTTTACGCTCCTCGCCATCGATAATCTGTAACGTTATTTCAGTACGGCACTGCGGGCAGTATTTCATCCTTGTGATCCTTTCTTTTATTGGGCGGTTTTTATTGGACAGTTGTTTGCGTAAGACAAGCAAACAACGCCTGCTCAAGTTCATCTGCGGCAGGTGGCGTTCCTGCTATCAACTCCATACGGCTTTCCTCCAACGCCCGTGTTGGCATTTCTGAGAGCACACCATCGCGCCAGTTAAGCACGTAGGCGCCCTGATCCGTTGTGATCAGACCTTTCGCGCGCTCGACATTAAGGCCCGCAAACCAATTACGAAGGCCCTCAAGTGAAAACACCTGATCGCCACGAATCAGCCAACCCAGTGACCAGTGTCCGGCGCCATGGCCTTCGATTCTGCGCCAGAGTTCACCCTCATCAAGGCTGACAGGTGGGGCATCCTGCTTACTATGGTGATGATGGTGGCCGTGATCTTTCAACTGCAGCCGTGTGCTGTCAGTTGGCAAGGCAAGCAGCGCGGCATCAATATGTCCGTACCTGGTGGTCACCGTCGCCGCTTTCGCTGGTAGAGAGGACTCTGCCAGTTGTGCAAACGCGTCAAGATCCTTCGCTGAGCAAAGGTCTGTTTTGTTAGCAACCAGGACATCCGCCAGAGCAATCTGATCCTGATAGGTGTCATTACCCGTATAACGCGTATCACTGAGATGGCGGGGGTCAACAAGGCAAAGATTCGCGCCAGCCTCTAACAGGTCTGTGTAGGCATCGCTGCGCAGTGTTTCAAGCACTTTACGCGGATGTCCCAACCCCGTTGGTTCAATCAGAAGAACATCTGGCTTTTCTTTCGCCAACAGCATGTTCAGCCCCATCTGAAATGGTAGACCGGATACACAGCACAGACAGCCGCCGGGAACTTCGCGTACCACCGCGCCCTGCGACTCAAGGATGGCGCCATCAACACCGACTTCACCAAATTCGTTAACTAATACCGCCCACTTCTCAGAGGCTGGCGATTGCTGCAAAAGGTCCAGAATGGCGGTTGTTTTCCCCACCCCTAAGAATCCACTAATCAAGTGAACACGGGTCATGCGTGCGTCTCCGGCTTGTTTTATTTTTTCACTATACCAGCAGAGTACTGGAAACCCGCTTTTTTGAGGCGCATACTTTTCGGAACACTCTATTGCGCCTGGTGCATTCGCGCCGGCACGGGGAATCGTCACTATGCATGACACTAACGTCCTCACTCTGGCACTGCGACTGGCTCGCGAAGCCGGGGAACTGATCGCACGGCAACGTGCTTCTCTCAGCATCAGCTACAAAGACGGTACCGAACTGGTCACACAGGCCGATGTCGCCGCTGATGAATTAATCAGCAATGGCATTCGCCGCAGTTATCCTGATCATGCCATTCTGTCAGAAGAGCTGAATCCAGTAGCTGCGACAACCGCCGAACACCTGTGGATCATCGATCCCATCGACGGCACGGTTAATTTCGCTCACCGCCATCCTCAGGTTGCCGTATCCATAGCTTATTACCGCAAAGGGGAAGCCCGCGTAGCTGTAGTTCACAACCCATTTCTGCAGGAAACTTTCCACGCCGTTGCAGGGCGAGGTGCACGGCTTAACGATTTACCTATCCGCTGTGCAAAAACCACAGAGCTTAACCGCTCAATCATTGCGACGGGATTTCCGTATGTACGTGAAGACCTGCCACTATTGATGAGACGACTGGAACATGTTCTTGAACAGTGCGCTGACGTGCGCCGCCTGGGTTCTGCTGCACTGGATATCTGCTGGGTTGCCTGTGGGCGTCTTGACGGCTATTACGAATCAGTGAAGGCCTGGGACTTCGCTGCTGCACAGCTCATTGCGCGCGAAGCAGGAGCAAAGTTCGGTCATATTGATGAGCTGCCGAAACACATTAACCCTCAACTCTGTGGCGATGACCTGCTGATTTCAGTGCCGGCCCTGTTCAGCCCTCTTCAGCACTTGCTGCAAGAGGCGTCAGGGACGGCTGGACCTGAGGTTCAAGTCGCTTCAGGGCAGCACTGACGCGCACTCTCTCCTGCTCAGAAAAATGGGCATTCAGATAGTCCTGATGCAAAGTATCAGCGTCAGGTGTACCAGAGGTTTCGTCAATGAAATCACGATAGCGGTGTAATCTTGAGTACCAGGCGCGGCGCTGCTCATCGAGCTGTTCCAGACGTTGAGCAGCCTCATTACCAAAAGCCTCGGCCCGCTTCTGGCGAAGGTTATCTGAATCTTCAACCGACTCATTAATCGCTCTCAGTCGTGATAACGTTTCCGCCTGTTCACGATAAATCTGCAAGCGTTGTGGTAAATCATTTTCGAGAGCCTGCAACTGCTCGGGCTCAGCGCCCTGCTGTGCGAGTTGCAGACGCGCAATGGTAAATTTATCCAAGTCCTCATCCATCGCAAAAAATGCGTAAATTTCAGCGCGATTAAAATGCAGGCGACGCAATTTCTGGAGCCACTCTGTACGCGCGATAATCTCGTCGACCCCGGACCTTTCTGTACGACGGGCGGTTACTTCATCGTAAAGCCCACTTTCTTCCCGGTACGCGAGATAACGGTGTAAAAGATCCAGCGCTTCGGCATCTGCCGGCGCTGGCAAGGTGCGCATTTCAGCTTCCATAAATGCAACAATGTCTGTCAGGTACACTTCTCCAATGGCGCTGAGATAGAAATCTATCCAGCGTTTTAAATCTGTATTGACCAATAGATGCCCGTTCATCGCCTGCAGCTTACCGTCAGGCGTTGCGCCCCTGAAGGTTGCCAGATTCATCCGTTCGAGCTGAGTACTCTTCTTCGTCTGACTTGGGATGGATAAGGTCTGCGGCACAGATGTCTGGTCTCGCGGATCTGACAAGACATTCTGTATATGCACTTCCGGCTGAGGCAGAAAATCTGTCACACAGAATATCAGCACACATAATGCAGCGATTGCACCGACAGGCTTTATCCATACCATGATCAGAGGCCTGCGTTTTTAAGGCGGTTGGCGTGAGTCCGGAAGACGGTCAGCGGGTCCGTTTCATCCAGGTCATGGATACCCAGTAACTGGTTCACTTCATCAAGATGCGTCATCACAAAGTCGTTGCGGATGACCATGCCAAGGTTACTTGAGCAGGGCTCAACAAAACCGTCGTTGGCCGTCCCTTCAGGGAAGAACTGAGAAAACGTCAGCGTGATCAGATCCAGTGGATCGAGACCATTAGTTACTGGCACAGCCCCGGCCCATGAATAATAACGGACACCATTGTATTCGTAGTCGCCCTCGCCACAGTCAGTATCCGGGATACCACCAGGGTGCGCTGCGTTAAAAGTGACGGCTGCTTCACTGGTCATAGAGCGCACTGACTCAATCGGAGCCAACTCTTTATCGTCACCAGATAAAAAGGCAACAAAGTGAGAAATAGTGGAAATAAACGTATCGAATGCAGCACCAAATACAGCTGAATTATCCGACCATTCGATCAAAGTATCGGCAACGACTGTGCCTTTATTTACTCCGGAGATTGAGGTCACTGACGCAATAATATCCGGACGCACGGAACCCGCGTACCGCGTTGTCGGCCCGCCATGGCTATGACCAATGAGATTTACTTTTTCCGCGCCTGTAATCGCCAGAATCTCCTCCACCTGATCAATCAACTGTTCGCCGCGTACTTCCGGATAGTTAGTGTTGGATACCGTTGCTACGTATACCTGTGCGCCGTCTTCCTGCAAGGTTTCTGGAATTTGATACCAATAGTCCACACCAGCAAGCTGATCGAATCCGAGAAAACCGTGCACCAGCACAATCGGGTACTTCGTTTCGGTATAGCCGGTTGCCATTGTTTCAGACATAGCAGATACCTCCGCTGATGCCGTCGCTGCGAGTGCAGCGGCAAGCAGATACTTTTTCATCATTAACGCCTCGTCATTATTTTTATTGGGCGCCCCGGCCAGAGCTCAAATTAGTATACAAATTGAACACTGGCCCATAATGCCTTTTCCGGACAGGCCTGATATTTTCGAGACAGGATTACAAAACAACAACAGGTGTCTGGTAATTATCCGGTCAGGATCATTCTTTCGATGGAGAGAAAAAGCTACGTCTTCTCAGTATTAGATGCCGATCATTTTCTGCAGACACAAAAAAAGCAGCGGGATTTCTCCGGCTGCTTTTTGCTATGAACTGTTCGCTTATTTCTAAAAACTTATTTTTTAAGAAAAGAAACGCTCATTCGTGCGGTGCATTTCCTGCGCCTCAGATTGAATACGGTCCACCAGCTGCTGCACACTAGGAATATCTTCAATCAGGCCCTGAGTCTGGCCGATAAACTGCACGCCTTTTTCCAGATCGCCGTTAATAGTGGCGGCTTGCAGGCGTGGCACGCTGGCACCGAAGTAAGCCAGTAGCTTAATCTTATCCAGCATTACCAGCATACCTAGCATAATCTTCCAGACAGGCTGCTTGACGATTTTTGCCGCTTTAGTTGCTTCAATACCCGCCATGATGAGATTCATTGGGCGTTTAGTCTCTTTAACGGAACGAGGGGTCTTCATCACCCGTGCCCAGAGACCATCAAAGTTTTTGGAGTAGATTGTTTCCTGCTCGCTTTTCTTCACCACGGTTTCTTTTACATGGTTGTGCAATGGGCTTTCAGCACAGGTCGCAAAACGCGAACCCATGGCTACAGCTTCTGCGCCAAGAGAAAGAGCCGCCATCAGGCCGCGTGCATCTGCGAAGCCACCGGTAGCAATCACAGGGATCTTAACCTTACTTGCAATCGAAGGTACCAGAACCAGAGAGGTAACATCGCCACCGTGCGCAGCCGCTTCATGCCCCGTCACCAACAGAGCGTCCGCACCGATACTCTGAGCAGACAGCGCGTGCTTTTCAGACACAACGGTCGCAATCACCTTACCACCGTATTCGTGTGCACGTTTTACCAGCCAGTCGCCTTTGCCCAGCGAGAAGTTGATCACAGGTACCTGCTCATCGAGAGCAACAATGGCATTCTCTTTTGCACCAGGCATTAACAGCGTGACACCGACACCGAAGGGCTTATCCGTTAAACGGCGGATTTCACGAATTGATTCCCGGGTTTCTTCCGGGGTCAGCGGGCCACTGGCGAGAATGCCCAGACCACCGGCGTTAGAAACGGCAGCCACCAGCTGAGGAGTCGAAATCCAGCTCATACCCGGCAATACCAGGGGAGCTTCGATGCCAAAGAGTTCGGTAATACGTGTTTTCATATCAATGCCCGTTATCAGAGTTAGATCGCGACAGGCGCTATAGCTATACATGCCGCAATGCTCGAACGGCGATCACTGTATCGGCAAACGGGGATTTGTCCATTGCCGAAATGACGCACACGCAGAGATGTCCGGAATTGCGCCAGAAATGTACGCAAATTTCACGGATAAGATCCGACAGCAGCTGGATCAGACAGAAGACCTACAGAAGGAAAGCAGAGAGAAATCAGGTATTCGACCAAAGCAAAGAAGATGCTGTGACCACAGAGCCAGAGCAATTCAGTTACCGGAAACGGCGGTCATCACCTTCACGAACAAAGTTACGGAACATCTCCTGACGCTGCTCTGACGACATGTCGCGCAGTTGTTCGAGGTGGCGCATACGTTCGTCAACGCCGTTGTCAGGCAGATTCTGTGGCAACTGCTGCAAAGACTGGTAGAAGTTATCCAGCGCCTGGCGCTGCTCAGGGAGCGCGTTGTTCCACTCAATTGGCATTTCTGGGCGTGCGCCAGAGTGTGGCGGTGACGCCAGTGCCAGAGCAGGAACGAGAGACAGTAGGAATAGAGAAATAAAACGCACGCTACGACCTGATTTTTCTTTTAGATAATCATTGTAACGGCATGAACACAATTTTTTACAGCAGGGAGAAGTAAACTGAACGTAAAGACACAGTTTTACTAAACAACCGGTAAATCAATGGAGACCATAAGGCCACCTTCCCTGTGGTTACGCAGCACTACGGCGCCTCTATGATGTGACACCACCCGATGGGCGATAGCTAACCCAAGACCGAAGCCACGATGCCCAGCGCCCAGTCGCTCCCGCGCAGACTCCGCCCGCACAAACGGTCGCAGCAGATCTTTCAGCTTATCTTCCGGGACGCCTGGCCCATGATCGCGAATCACAATCCGCAGGTTGTCACCTTTCATCCGGGCAGAGATATCAACACTGGTTCCCTGATGGGTATGCAGCAGAGCATTACGGACGATGTTCTCACAGGCCGACTTCAACAGTTTACTGTCGCCAGTGACCGGCTTCAGGCCATCGGCAATGGTGAGATTGATCAGGCTGTCAGGGTGCTCAAAACGGGCATCATCGGTCACCGCCTGCAGAATCTCTCCGCAATCAACCGCACGCCAATGACTGTGATCCTGCTGTGTTTCGAGGCGGGCCATATTCAGCAGGTCTTCGATCATATCGTTAAGCCGCTGGGTCTCCAGTTCAATACGGTCGAGATGCTCCTCCTGCTCAGGTACGGCATCTAACCGGGCCAGTTCGAGCGCGACCGTACTAC
Organism: Thalassolituus sp.; assembly: GCA_038109705.1. GTDB lineage: Bacteria > Pseudomonadota > Gammaproteobacteria > Pseudomonadales > Oceanobacteraceae > Thalassolituus. Next base: position 15,603 of record JAYNJA010000016.1, read on the forward strand.
GTGCCAGTGGCGAGCGCAGTTCATGCGAGACGTCACTGAGCAACTGCTTCTGGTCATGAATGAGACGGCCGATGTAGCCCGCCATATGGTTAAACTCGCGACTCAGGTCACCCAGCTCATCGCGACGACGCAGTGAGCGGCCGTCCATACGGGCATTCCAGTCACCATTGGCAAACGCCTCGACGGTTTTCTGCATCGCCCGTACAGGACGAGTCAGATACCCAGACAGAATCAGGCTCCAGATGGCAAATAACAGGAAGGATGCGATCAGGCCCCATCCCAGATACGCGGGCAGGTTAAACACCACCAGAGGATGAAGAAACTCGACGACGAGCAGATACACACGACCATCTACGCTCTGGATCGGTGCCTTTACGAGGATTTCTGAACGCCCTATAGGATTGATCTGAGCTTCATAGGATTCAGGCGAGAATGCGTATGAGGTCACTTCTGCCGGAGGGTCAGGCAACAGACTCAGGCCCTGATCATCAAACACATAAGCATTCACACTTGGGTGACGTTCAAAACGCAGTAGCCACTCAAGCAGCAGTGGCTCGCCGCCGCGCTGCAGGATCAGCTCGGCAGCCGAAATATAACCACCTGTTGGCGCAATCAGGTTAACAGAATCGTTAGACCATTGACGGTAGTAGGCCGCCATTAGAAGTGTCACTGACGTGGTCACCACGGCGGTGACCATAAATGCCAGATAGATTTTTAGAAATACACCACGCATCAGGCTTCTGCAGAGGCCTGACCTGTCTGAAACATATAGCCCACCCCACGGATGGTCTTGATGCGCTGCGCACCGTCGGGTGCATTACCGAGTTTTTTGCGCAGGTTACTGAGGTGCATATCGAGACTGCGATCGAATAGTGTCAGCGAGCGTTGCATCGATTGTTCAGCCAGTCGGTTTTTATCCACAACCTTGCCCGATTCACGAGCCAGTACGCCGAGGATATTAAACTCAGTCACCGTCAGCTCCAGCTCGTTGCCGTTACGGGCGACAGTGTGCTTTTCAAAATCGATAACCAGATCATCGAGCTCAAGTATGGCAGATGATACATCCGCAGAGCGGCCGCGACGCAGTATTGAGCGCAGACGAGCAGATAACTCACGAGGGTTGCAGGGCTTGGGAATGTAATCGTCGGCACCGGTTTCCAGGCCTTCGATACGGTCCATTTCATCACCTTTGGCCGTCAGCATCAGTACCGGGACATCGCTGCGGGTGCGGATCTGACCAAGAATATCGATACCACTGCCGCCCGGAAGCATCACATCCAGAATAACCGCCTGATAACGACCACTTAACGCTTCACTGAGCCCCTCTTCGGCAGTATGTACTGCAGTGATCTTAAACAGTTCACGCTCCAGATAGCGGGTAAGCAGAGCGGTGAGTTCAGTATCGTCATCCACCAATAAGATATTCATTTATCACTCCGTAAACAGGCACCGAACCCGGCCTGCCATTCCTGTATTTCTTTACAATAATACCCAAGGGGAATTCATACAACATCGTCGTCGGCATCTTCCTCCCGACGATGAGCTTCGACAAAGCGGATCGCTTCGGTCACTGCGTCCGAAACCTGATCGCGTGTAGCGACCAATTCGTCCGGCGACATGTAAAAGGCCATATCGACTTCGTAGCGGATATAGCGTGGAGGAAGCCGGTTCAGAGCCACGCATGCGATGTCAGCCATCATGCCTGCCTCCGCTGCGGGCTCGGCATCACTCAATTGGCGAACGATTTCGTCAGCCACCATCTGTTCATAATAGTTACGGATACGGTGCGCAAAACTCATAACCGGTCTCTGCAGATTTCTGGGTTCAGCATTCAGAATAGCAGCTCCGCCATTTGGTGCTTTAATTTATAGAGAGCAAATGAATAGGCACAGCTATGCAAACGATCAGCGATATCATGACCACTGGGGTTCACACCCTCAGGCCGGAAAGTACTTTGCTGGACGCAGAGAAACTCATGCGCGAATACAAAGTGCGCCATATCCCTGTCGTGGACGATGAGAACAAGGTGTTGGGGGTACTCAGTCAGAAAGAATTTCTACGCGAGGCTTTCCGCATTACGGATAAGTTCGGTGCGCATCACCTGCAGGACTATCTGGCGAAAACCCCCGTAGGCGACTGTCTGGACAAAGAAGTGACTTGCATATCTTCTGCACAGCCACTGCGCGATGCAGGACAGGCATTACAGCAGGAAAAGCACGGCTGTCTGCTGATTGCCTCTGAAGAGAAAACCCTGCTTGGTATCGTAACCTCACAGGATTTCGTTAAACTGGCGCTCAGCCTGCTCTGATACTTATCAATGATGCTGAGCTTTTATAAGATCAGTCTTGGGTCGGCTTTTTCCAACCACTGATGTTGCGTTGTTTACCCCGGGCAACGGCCAATTCCTCATCACCGACGTCTTTTGTCACTACAGAACCTGCTGCGACCGTCGCGCCATTACCCACGCTTACCGGCGCCACCAGAGATGAATTCGAGCCAATAAAGGCTCCATCACCAATCTGAGTGCGGAATTTATTCACACCGTCGTAGTTACAGGTGATGGTTCCTGCTCCTATGTTGGCACCAGCACCGATTGTGGCATCGCCAATATAAGTAAGGTGATTTACCTTAGAACCTTTACCGATCTGCGACTTCTTCACTTCACAGAAGTTACCCACGCGAGCACCTTCAGCCAGCTCGGCCCCCGGGCGCAGGCGCGCATACGGGCCAAGTGCACAACGCACGTCGACATTGGCCTGCTCAATATGACAGAAAGTTTCAACCGTCACACCGTCACCTAAACGGCTATTACGGATAACGTTGTAAGCGCCGATATGAACATCGTCACCCAGGACAACGTCCCCTTCAAAGACGCAACCAACGTCGATAAACACGTTGCGGCCAACCGTTAAAGTGCCACGGATATCAATACGGGAAGGGTCAGCAAGAGAGACGCCCTGAACAAGCAGTGCTTCTGCTTTCTGCTGTTGATATACACGTTCAAGACGCGCCAGCTGTACGCGGTCGTTAACGCCTTCGACTTCGGCTTCAGAACCTGGATGCAGTGCAGTGACGGCAATGCCATCCTTGACTGCCATCGCAATTACGTCGGTCAGGTAGTACTCGCCCTGAGCGTTGTCCGACGACAGCGCCGGCAGCCAGGTGTTAAGCAGCTTGGCTGACAGCGCCATGATGCCGGTATTCACTTCGCGGATCTGATGCTGCTCTGGCGTAGCATCTTTGTGTTCAACAATCGCCTGAACTGCACCCGCCTCATTACGCACTATACGGCCATAGCCGGTTGGGTTATCCAGAGTCACGGTCAAAAGGCCCAGCTCGCCCTGCTCCGCCACAGCCACCAGCTTCTGCAGAGTCGCGGTTTCTATCAAAGGTACGTCGCCGTAGAGCACCAATACTGTGGCGTCTTCTGCAACGGACGGCATGGCCTGGGCGACAGCATGGCCGGTTCCCTTCTGTTCGGTCTGCAGTGCCCATTCAATGTCGCTTCCGACGAATGCATCCCGCACCAGCTCTGCGCCATGTCCAATCACCACATGCTGCTGTGCACCTTCAAGCGCACCAGCCGCATCGAGCACGTGACCAAGCATTGGCTTACCTGCCAATGGATGAAGCACCTTTGGCAGGTCTGATTTCATACGCGAGCCTTTGCCCGCAGCCAGGGTAATGACGGCCAGTGTCATAAGAAGTCCGGAAGCTGAAAATTGAAGGCGGTATTGTAATTTGCGCAGCCCCGGTTGCAAGTCAGGTATGACAGCGCCAAATGAGGTCGGGTTACGCCAAATTGGTTCGGTATGGCAGATACGCACCTCAACATGACAGGAATATGAGGTGTGTCACAAATGAGAGGCACCCACTAATGATAGCTTTAATAAAACGCTGGTCACCCGCCAGAAAATAAATTTAACATAAGTTCACAGATTGATTGAGACCTCCCGGCTAAGGGCCCCGGAGGTAACAATCGGAGAGGGGTTATCCCCGCCAGGAAGGCAGAATCGCCAACACCTGAACGGTCCGGCGACGTAACAAAAAAAACAGACGTTACAGAAAAACAAAAATAACAAAGTTACTGAGGCTGCCATGTCTACTACTAAAAAAGCAAAACTGTCTTGCCGTTTCTACCGTGTTAGCGACATCAACATCTCTCGTCTGATTGAGATGCACAGCATTTTCACCCGTTTTTACGAAAACGCCGACCTGTCGACCTTCATCCGCGATATGAATGCGAAAAAAGGTGTCTTCATCCTCTACAACCGCACCGAACGTCGCATTGTCGGCTTCAGCACTTACAACGAAATTGACATGGAATATCGCGGCAAGAAAGCCGTTGGTGTATTCAGTGGCGATACCATCATCGAACCAGAATTCTGGGGCAACAAAACCATGCACACCGCTTTCGCTATGAAAATGCTGAAAGCCAAACTGCTGAGCCCTAAAACACCAATGTTCTGGCTGCTGATTTCTAAGGGCTACAAAACCTACCTGCTGATGGCGAACAACTTTGAGCGCTTCTACCCTGCGCACAACCGCCACGACCACGAGCTGGAAGCGTTAACAGAACAATACTGCCAGAAGCTGTACCCTTCTTACTTCAAAGAAGAAGAGCGTATTCTGGACTTCGGTGAGGGCTACCACGCCCTGAAAGACGATGTTGCTGAAATTACGCCACGTATGCGTGCCAGCAACCCGGACATCCGCTTCTTTGAAGAGCGTAACCCAGAGTGGGCACGTGGCACTGAGCTGCCATGCATCAGCGAAATCCGTTACAGCACCATCGGTAACTTCTTTGGCAAACTGGTACGCAGCCTGACTGGCATCAAGCGTCGTCCGAAGAAAGTTGGCAAGCGTCTGCTGGCGTAATTGCCCATTCGATAAGCAGAAATCAGCAGTAACCGCACCATAACTCATGGCGCAGAATGAAACATAGTGCGTAATATGCGCCAAAGCTGAAAGACACAAAGCCGGAGGAATTCAGTTACCTCTGGCTTTGTGGTTAAATCAGCCCCCCGAAAGCTATGCATACACAAATGTCATCGCTAACGGGTAATGATAATAATAAAGATGTTCTCACTACGAACCCGGTTTTCTATACTGCCCCATACCAGTGGGCATTGCGCATACAGCCTACTGGTGCGTATGAGACTCAGATAAAAATAATTCCACCACGTACAGAGATATTACAGGAGCCAGCCTGATGTCCGCTCTTACCAACCTGACGACCTCGCTGCTGCATTTCGCCTCAGCCACACTCACCCGTAAAGGCGCGAAGAAGTTCATCGACGCCAGTACTGATATCGAAGCCGTACAGCGTAGCATTCTGAAAGACACGCTGGGTCTGGTTATGGGTGCTGAATCAGCGAAGAAGCACGGTCTCTCTACTGGTATGAGCGTTGAAGAATTCCGTAAGCAGGTGCCAATCACCGATTACGACTACTGGCATGAAATGATTGTCGAGCAGCAGAAAAGTGGTAAGCCAATGCTGACCACCTCCAGCTGTGACCGTTATCAGCCGACCTCTGGCTCGACGTCTAAGATCAAGTGGATTCCTTACACCCGTCCATTCCTGGATCAGGCGGACGAGGCGATCAGCCCATGGATGTCTGACCTGTACGCGAACTTCCCGGGTATCAAGAAAGGCCGTCACTACTGGTCCCTCTCATGGGTGCCAAGCGACCTGCGTAATCAGGTCAGTGAAAGTATCAACGATGACATGCAGTTACTGCCGTGGTGGAAGCGTCTGTTTATGGCCGGAACCATGGCCGTTCCTGAGGGCGTTTCTCTTGCAGAAAGCTCTGATGAGTCCTTCTTCGCAACCTCTTGCTACCTGGTTGCCTGTACCGATCTGTCCTTCATGTCCGTGTGGAGCCCAACCTTCGCAATGAGCCTGCTGCAAGTGATGCAGGAGCACCGCGAAAAAATCGCACAGGTACTGGAAACCGGCAAATGGGTTGCCCCATTCGACAGCCTGAAAAACGTTGAACCGCCAAAGAATGAAACTGCAGCCGCGTTTATGCGTAGCTGGGATGGCGAAATCAACCCTGCATTCACTAAAGCGCTGTGGCCAAATCTGGCTTTGATCAGCTCATGGGATACGTCATCCTCTAAGGGCTGGGCTGAAAAACTGCACGCGATATTCCCGCACAGTGGCTTCCAGGGCAAAGGCCTGTTCGCTACAGAGGGTGTGGTTACTTTCCCAATGGGTAGCGAATACCCACTGGCGTTCACCAGCCACTTCTACGAATTTGAAGATCTGGATACAAATGAGCTGCTGTTCAGCTGGGAGCTGAAAGAAGGCATGCGCGTGCGTCCGATCATCACCACAGGCAACGGTCTGCTGCGTTACCAGACCAAAGATATGCTGCTGGTGACCAACTTTATTAACCAGTGCCCTTGCCTGCGCTTTATCAGCCGTATCGACGGTGTGGATATGGTTGGCGAGAAGCTGTCTCCGGATTCTGCGGTTAAACTGATTGACCACTTCAGTGGCAACCTGGGCCTGTCTCCTGTGACTCTGATTGCCCTGCCTCAGTCTGATGTACGCGCTAAACCTATGTACGGCCTGCTGTGCAGTGGTGGCGCTGACGCAGTCGCTGCCCGTGACGATCTGGGCAAGCAGCTCGAAGAGCAACTGAGCCAGCACTTCCACTATAAGCTGGCACGCGAGCTGGGTCAGCTCGGTCACGCCGAGATGATCATCGTGCCGGACGCGATGGAAGTGTACACAGAGCACAAAATTGCCGGCGGCATGGTGGCAGGTAACATCAAGATTGAACCACTGGCATTGTGGCAGGCTGAACAGCTGCCTGGTGCGGTACGTGAGATCCTTGCCAACTCCAAGCCTGCGGAGGCCAGTGCATGAGCCAGCGCTTTGTCATTCGTCCTACCCAGGAATCGGATGCACCAGGGCTGAGCGAATTACTGTCTGACACGCCACAGGAAGGCAGTATTCTGCTCAACTTTGAGCGGGAACCGAATTATTTTTACGCCACCGATGTCGGCACCACGACCCGCGATCTGTGGGTCATGGAAGACACTGAAAACAACCGTGTCATGGGGGCCTTCAGCGTAGGCTCCCGTGATGTTTTCGTAAATGGCGAGCGTAAAGCAGTCCGCTACGGCAGCGACCTGCGTATTCACCGTGATTATCAGGGCGGACGTACGCTGCTGCGTTTTCTGAAGGCCGTCCCGGGCATCATCGGTGAAGAGTACTATCAGACGGTGATTCTGGAAGAAAACCAGGCATCGTTGAAAACGGTTGGCGGTAACCGACTGAAAGTACAGCCGACATACCACCCTTTCCGACGTCATCGCACCAATATGATTGAGTTGAACCGCCGCGATAAGCACAAGGTGTCTCTCAATGTGCGTCGCGCGGCGAAGAATGATATCCCTCAGATGCAGGCATTTTTCGACGCCAATGCAGGCACCAAGCAGTTCTACCCGTGCTACGACTTTTCTGAAGTTGGCAGTACAGATACCTATTACCGCGACATTAAACTGGAAGACTTTTTCCTGGCCTTTGACGGTGATGAACTGGTGGGCATGACAGGCCTCTGGGACCAGAAAAAATTCAAACAGACCCGTATTGCTGGTTATGCACCGGCCATCGGTTATGTTCGCCCACTGTATAATCTTTATACAAAGATTTTCGGTGGTCTTTCTTTGCCTCCCGCTGGCTCCCTGACCAGCTATATTTACCTGCACTGTAATGTGTTCAAAGACAATCGCAGCGACATTTTCGCCGACCTGCTGACTACAGTAAGAGCGGAACTGCGTAACAGTCAGTACGATGCACTTGTAGTAGGCTTCGATACTGAAGATCCGCTGCAGAAAGTGACAGATAAATACAAAAAAGTTGAGCTGTTCAGCCTGCACTTTCTGTCAGGCTATTGCGACGATCCTGGTCCGTCCCTGAACAAGGATGGACTCATGTATCTGGAAACAGCCCGACTGTAACTGAACCCGTCTGCCAGACTTAGCCGGAAGTGGGCCTGAACGGGCCCCGTAATTGGACGACCGAGAGAGCTATGAAGAATCTGAAATTTGTTTTTCTGGGGTTATTGATCATTGTCGCCGGGGGAGGAGCAGCCTACTACGCCGTGCTGAATCGCCCGGAACCAGAAACTCGCGAAATTGAAGTCGCTATTCCACAGGTTCCTTTCCAGGAAGTCCGTATCTCAACGCAAGCCATTCCGGTATTCAGCCGTGGCCGTGTGAACGCAGCCCGCGTGCACAAAGTGGCGAGCCAGGTGTCCGGTCTGGTGACTGACATCAGTCCGGAACTGACCAAAGGTGCCATCCTGAAAGAAGGCGACCAACTGGTTCAGATTGATGAACAACCGCTGATTCTGGATATTGCTCAGAAGAAAGCCAACCTGACACAAACCAAGCTGCGCCTTGAAGAAACTCAGGCAAACGCCCGGGTTGCCCGCCGTCAGGTCGGTCGCAACGCATCAGATTACGCCCGCTTTGTCCCACAACTGGAATTTGCCAATACGCAGGTAGAAGCAGCTCAGGCGGCCTTGGAATACGCTAAAGACCAGCTCAAGCACACCAAGATTACTGCGCCGATTGAAGGCAAAGTGGTCGACGTATTTATTAATGAAGGGGACCTGGTTCAGATCGGCTCCCCTGTCGCCGTTCTGTACGGCATGCATCAGGCCGAGATCCGCCTGCCACTGAACGACTCAGAAGTGCGCATCATTGGTATCGAAG
>JAYNJA010000017.1:0-10798 GCA_038109705.1 Thalassolituus sp.
CCCACGTACACAGTGATCAGGCAGTGAAAATGATCGCCGAGAAACTGCTGAGTGCTCTCGGACAACCGTTCGTTCTGATGGACCGCTCCATTTATGTGACCTGCAGCATTGGTATTGCCGTCTACGAAGAGGACATGACCCGACAGAAACTGATTAAACAGGCTGATATTGCGCTCTATAAGGCGAAAGACTCGGGCCGCAACCAGTATCGCTTCTTCACCCCAGAACTGAATAAAGATGCCGGTCTGCTGATTAACCTGCGTCAAAGCCTGAAAGAGCGCCGCAGCGAGGACTTTCGCATGGTCTACCAACCTCAGGTAGATGCAGATACCGGTAAAATTATTGGCCTCGAAGCTCTGGCACGCTGGACTGATCCGGATACTGGGCCAGTCAGCCCGGACGTGTTTATCAAACTTCTCGAGCAGACGGGATTAATTGATGAGTTCTCGTTGTGGGCTTTTGAGGAGGTCTTTCAACAATCCCTGCGCTGGAAAACACACTTGCAGTCCGGCCTGAAAGTGGCACTGAACTTATCAGCACGTCAGTTTAAAGGTAATGACCTTGTCTATTCTATTCAGGAGTTATGCAAGAAATATAACCTGTCCCCGAAGCATTTCGCCTTTGAGGTAACAGAAACCGCTTTTATTTCAGATACGAATCTTGCATCCGATGTACTTAATCGTCTTCAGAAGCTGGGCTTCAGTATTTCTCTGGATGATTTTGGCACGGGATATTCATCTCTGATGTATCTGCGCAGCATGCCGTTGAGTAGCGTGAAAATTGATCGGTCATTCACAAAGGATGTTATCGATGATGAGGAAGATGCCAAAATCGTCTCCGGTATTCTCTCCCTCGCTGAGGCTCTCGAACTGAATGTTGTCGCAGAAGGAGTTGAAACCGATGAAATTAAAGCGTGGCTCACAGAACGAGGGTGTTCGGTACATCAGGGATATCTTTATCATCGTCCTGCCGAGGCGCAGGAAGTCACTGACCTGTTAGCGAAAAACCAGTAAGCTACCACTATATAAAAGAGCGCTGGCAGACGGAGAGAACAATGGACGAAGTAGAAGTACCGAACACAGAACCACCCAGCCATTATGTAGGTATTGGTGCGTCTGCGGGGGGGCTGGAAGCGCTGCAGGAATTCTTTGGCCACATTCCATCAGATACGGGCGCTGTGTTCATTGTTGCGCAGCATCTCTCACCTGATTACAAAAGTATGATGCCTGAGCTTCTCAGTCGCTATACCAAAATGCCGATCATGCAGGCGACTGACGGTATTAAGCTCGAGGCGGATCATGTCTACCTGATGCCACCACGTAAAAATATGATGATGGCGGAAGGTAAGCTCCTGCTGGCCGATCAGGTACCTGATACTCAGCCACAGATGCCGATCGACTTCTTCCTGCGCTCACTTGCCGAGAACAAACAGCATAAAGCCGTTGGAGTGGTGTTATCCGGAACTGGCAGCGACGGCACCCGCGGTATTATGGCAATGAAAGAAGCGGGTGGCATGGTGCTGATTCAGGAACCGGGGTCTGCCAAATTTGATGGCATGCCAATGAGTGCCTACAGCACCGGGCTTGCGGATCTGATACTGCCGCCCGATGAAATGGGTGATAGTTTAGTCAGCTATTTCCGCCATCCGTCTATTTCTGGCAAAAAGCCGTTGATAGATGCAGACGAAGAAGCAGAAACTGCAACCCTGGACGAAATATTCCAGCTGCTGAAAAAGAAATCGACGATTAACTTTTCGCATTATAAGGCATCTACAGTTGCCCGCAGGATTGAGCGCCGCTTAGGTATTAATCAATTGGCATCCCTGGGTGCTTATCATCGCCTGCTGCTTGAATCACCACGTGAATTACAGACTCTGGGGAAAGAGCTTCTTATCGGTGTGACGCGTTTTTTCCGCGACGAAAAAATGTTTGCCAAACTCGAGTCCGACATCATCCCGGGTCTTGTCGAGCGGGCACTGAAGAAAAAAGACTCTGTCCGTATCTGGGTGGCCGGCTGCTCTACGGGCGAAGAAGCATACTCTCTGGCGATTCTGTTTGATGAGTACATTTCAGGGCATGACATTGACTGCCGTGTTCATATCTTTGCGACCGATGTGGATGCCGAAGCCGTTGCAGAAGCCAGCTCAGGGATGTATCACCATGACATTATTCACGACGTCAGCCCGGAGCGTCTGAGCAAATACTTTGTGCGCGGTGATCAGGGCTATACGGTCACTCAGCGCTTGCGTGAAATGGTGATATTTGCCACTCACAATATGCTGGAAGATCCGCCGTTTTCTCATATCGATCTGGTCAGTTGCCGGAACGTTCTGATTTATTTCCAGCAGGGTGCACAAAAGAAAGTACTGTCTTCACTATTCTTCGCATTGAAACAGAATGGTGTTCTGTGGCTTGGGCCCTCTGAGTCTCTTGGTGATATACAGTCGCACTTCGACGTTCTGGATGAACGTCGTAAGTTCTTCCGTAAAACCAGTAACCAGCGGATACCGCTGGGAACAGCGCCGCCGGGACTGAACCTGCCGGGGCGTTTTTCAGTGCAGAATATAATGCCGCCAGCCTCAGCGTCATCCCGGGTTGCTAAGGCGTCTTCCGTTCCGGGTATGGACACGGTAATTGACCGATTGGTTGAGGAGAATGCTCCAGCCTGTATCGTTACTAACTCAACGTATGATGCGATACATGTCTACGGTGATGTGTCTCCGTATACGTCTCCGATGCGTCCGGGAAAAGTATCGAACAATGTTAAAGATCTGGTCTGTGAAGATCTTTCTGTAGCTGTCTCTACAGCTCTGTATCGGTGTGAGAAGAGTGAAGATGATGTTTTCTATGAAGACGTTTCTCTGACACATGGCGGAGAAGAGCGCCTTATTGATCTGTCGGTGCTGTATGTCCGCGACCGGGATATGCCAGGTGTGCCGGTACTTTATGTGATTCAGTTTATCGCTAAAGAAAATTCGGTGCCTGAGCACAAAACAGAGCGTATTGCTTTTAATGCCAGCGAACACTCGCGCCAGCGTATCCGTGATCTTGAGTTAGAACTGGTGAAAAAGCAGGAACACCTTCAGGTCACAATTGAAGAGCTCGAAACCACCAATGAAGAATTACAGTCGGCCAACGAAGAGTTGATGTCGGCCAATGAAGAGCTGCAGAGCACCAATGAAGAGCTGCAGTCAGTTAACGAAGAGCTGTACACAGTAAACAGTGAATATCAGGAAAAAATCTCTGAACTGACAGAGCTCAATGATGACCTGGACAGTGTTATAAACGCGACCAATATCGGTATCGTTTTTCTCGACAAGACGCTGGCAATCCGCAAATTCACACAGGTTTCGACCGATTACATACACCTTCGTCAGGGGGATATTGGGCGACCTTTCCACCATATTTCCCACGAACTTAAGTACCCTGACATTCTGACCGATATCGGTAAGGTCAGCAGTGATGGTATTACCGTTGAACGTTCGATCTACAGTGTTGATGAACACGCATTGTTGATCCGTATACTGCCGTATAATCACTCAGGCAAGGGCGATAATGGCGGTGTCGTTCTGACACTGACCAATGTTTCCCGCCAGCGCTTTGTTGAAATGGCACTGGAGCGTGCTCAGGAACGTCTGCGCAGTCGCTACATTGACGGTGGTGCAGAATTTCATGTTGAGCCGCCCAAAGAAGTACGGGTGCTGGTGTTAGACGATGATCAGGTCGATCGTGAGCGGGTCAATCGTATGCTGTCGTCGGTCACTGACCGGAAATATGAAATTGATCTTTTCAGTACTGCAGAAGATGCATTAAAGGCGGTGTTGACTGAGACCTATGATGTTTTACTGCTGGATTACAGGTTGACTGAAGGCACCGCAAAAGATTTTGCTGGTGCTATCCGGGAGGCCGGAGTGCGCACTCCTATCGTGTTGATGAGCGGCTATCAGGAAATTACGATTGATAGTGGCTTCCTCGAGTTCGATATATTCGACTTTATTAATAAAGATGAACTGACGACGCAGCTCTTAGTACGCAGCCTCGATTACGTAATTGATCTGAAGGTCCGTCAGGAATACGAGAGTGAACACGAAGTTCAGATCGCTGAGCCTCAGCAGGACTGAGGCTCATCCGGCCAGGTAAAGGTGAATTCATTGTGAATGCCTGCTGACGTCTGTGGGTGAATCTGCAGGGTCAGTTGGCCACCTTTACCTTCAACCAGCTTCTTCGTAATCGCGAGCCCCATACCGCTGCCTTCAACCTCATCCCGGGGACGCAGTGTCTGGAACATCTGGAATATCCGGTCGTGATATTTTTCTGCAATCACTGGGTTCGCATCAGCAATATGGAAACGATGCATATTCGCTTCTGCCGCAGGCTCAGACCAGACAGTCACTGTGCATGGGGTTGAATCTCTGTGCTTAATAGCGTTGCTCAGAAGATTCATGATCACCTGTTCGAGTAGCGACTTGTGCGTTGATAACGTCGGGAACCCGCCTTTGAGAATTAATTGGGCATCAGGTGGTGGGCTCAGTACGTCCCATATTTCACTGATCAGCTGATGGCTGTCAACGACCTCTCGGGTTTTCTCCTCGGGCAGGCGACCAGCACGCGAATACGCCAGGATATCATCCAGCAATGACTCCAGCCGTGAGATGCGTCCTTTCATCAGATCTATGTGTCCAGCAACACTATCAGGAACGTCAGGGAGGTCTTCTTCAATCCAGCTGGCTAGTTGGCGTATCCCACGTAATGGTGCTTTAAGATCGTGGGATGCGATATAGGCGAATGTTGATAGATCCTGGTTTGATCGCTCCAGTTCCTGCTGGCGGGAGATTTCTTCTGTGATGTCCCAGTTGGCTCCGCGCATATGGGTCGGTGCGCCTGTGTCATCAAAATAGACGGTTGCGGTGGCTTTCAGGTAACGGGTTTTGCCGTTACGGTGTATTACACGAAAGACTTCCTTATAGGGTGCTCCTTCGAGTGCTGCCTGGATCTTGAGCTGCAGCCTCTCGCATTCGTCGGGGTGAACCCTTGACCACCAGTCATCGATATTCAGGCGATCTCCTGATTGATCAATGTCATACAGGGCATACATGGTCGGGTCCCAGAAAATCGCATCGGTATTCATGTCCCAGTACCAGGTACCGACTTCACTGCTGGACAGGGCCAGGCTATTAATCTCGTTCAGTTCTTTTATCGCAGACGTCAGTTGATTTTCGCTCTGCTGTTGTCGCTGCAGGCTTTCCATTACCGCGGTGACGTCGGTGTGTGCGCCCAGCATTCGTGAAGCCTCACCATGTTCATCCCGAATTATTAAGCCGCGGCATCGCACCCAGATCGTTTTTCCGGTTTTATGACGATAGCGTACGACCTGGTCGTATGGATGGTCCGGGTCTGCTTTATGTTTTTCGAAGTTATCGAGAACTGCGGGCAGGTCCTCTGGAAATATATTTTTCTGCCACCATTCAGAAGTATGCGGGATTTCATCCTCTTCGTAGCCAAACACTTCCTTGAAACGTGGACTCAGCCATTCCTGTTCCGGGTTCAACAGATCCCAATACCAGAGACCGTCGGTAGCACCCTGTTCAAACCAGGAGAATAGATTTTCGTCTGTCTTCAGGCGCTCGTATAACTCCTGATAAAGGTAGTGAGGTGCTGATGGCATATTTGGCATCCTTGGCTTGGCTTACTGACTAAAGACAGGTTAAATTGCTGATATCCGTTTGACCATAGCACATTGGTAATAAACCCTCGTGAACGCTTTAACGATGCAAGAGTTAGCTAATCACCAACGCCCGGTAATGATTATTGATGATGATCAGGTTGATATAATCAGCTGCCGTAGAGGCGCGTCGGCGGTAGGACTGGTTAACCCTTTGATCGACTTCAGTAGTGGCATTAAAGCTTTGAAGTACCTGGAAGATAATCCGGCAGATTTACCGTGCCTGATTATTCTGGATCTTAATATGCCGGAGATGAGTGGAAAGGAGTTCCTTATGCATTTACGCAGCGTTCCTGAATTGAGCCATCTGCCAGTTTGGGTAATGTCGACGTCATCGGCGCCTAAAGATATCTATGATGCATACAAACAGCATGTGGCTGGCTACCTGTTGAAAAGCGTCTCCGGAAAAGACTTTTCGAAAGATCTTGCTCTGATCAAACACTATATAGATACCGTCGCATTTGTTTCTGAAGACAGACACTGACGCAACCACTGGCGAAAAAGAGGGTTCTTGATGGCCAGTCTTTCGTTTGCCGGTATCAGCTTCCCTCTTATTCCTTTTCTTCTTCTCTCTGCTGTTGCTCTCATCGCAGTACTGAATCGCACGCTGCCGGGGCAGATAGCGGGCCTGACGGATACCCTGATTAACCGCCTTCTTATCGCACTGATCATTGCCCGTATTGTGTTTGTGGTAAGCCACTTGAGTGACTTCAGCAATGTCTGGCAGTGGTTCGATATCCGAGACAGGGGGGTTGATGCTCCTGTGTTTATTGCCGTTTTTTTTATTGGATTGGTTCAGTTCGCCTTTAAGAAACCGGCTGCCCGGAAACGCCTGGTCTGGATTGTGCCAGTAGCGATGGTGTGGATCGGTGGGGGATATGCACTGTATCAGGTGTTGAATCCACCTCCAGAACGCTGGCCAGAAGATCCATTTGTGTCGTTGGATGGTGAGTCGGTGGGATTTTCGGCTAAAAAAGAACATTTAAGAGAGCATCGTTTAACTGTTGTAAACCTCTGGGCGAGTTGGTGTCCTTCCTGTCGCACTGAAATGCCGACGTTAGAACAGGCTCAGGGTCTGTATCCTGACGTACGCTTTATTCTCTTGAATCAGGGCGAGAGTGCCACTGTGGTAAACCGGTATCTGACTCAGGGGAAGTATCGCTTTGATAATGTCTGGCTTGATCGTCAAGGTGCTATGGGAAACTGGTTAGGGCAGACAGCTTTGCCTGTAACTCTGGTGTTTAATCCAGAGGGCGAACTGATCAACGGGCATATGGGGGTACTGAGCAAAGCAGTACTAGCAGAGCTGATACAAAAAACCGGGCAATAGCCCGGTTTTTTGTTATGAAGGACCAGCGATTACTGCACGAGATTACCGCACCAGCTCGCGTACCAGGCGGAAGCCAGTCAGTTCATCGGCGCTGCCATTGTGGGCGGCGACTGTGTTGTAACGGCATTCGTTCAGCGGCGTCTGACGTGAACCACCGGCGACGACCAGTTCACCGCCCTGATAGGCCCATTCCTGTACGTTACCGACATGAGAGGCAAGGCCGAAGCTATTTTGTTTACCGTTTGTGGTTTTTTGCAGCTCAATACCTTTTTCAATCGCGCCGTACTTCAGGAAGCAGTTACGCTCTGGCGTTTCTGGACTGCCATCGGCGGTGGCTGCCAATAGCCATTCATCGTATTCCGGCAAGCGGTATACATGGCCAGTGACTGAGCTAAGCCAGCCCGCAAAGTTCTCTGCAAAGCTGATATCAATGTTATGAATCGGCAGGAAGTTTTTCGCGTAAACGGTGTCGTCGCATAGCTGCGATACGGTGCAGTAATCGGCAACATCGTCGTAGGTGATTTCGTACTGGCTGATGGCAATGGCTTTGCCTTCAACCGGTGAAGGAACAACGACCATTGTTGGGCCCTGAGCATCGCGCGGTAGCGGATCGGCACAAGTGTAACGGCGACCTTTAGCGCCAGTACCTGGATCAAGATGTGAGCAGTAATCGACTTTTAATGGCTCCAATACGCCTTGGGCCGGAAGCAGTGCGCGAGCGTCTGTGAGCATGACGTCTGCCGCAAACGGGCTGACTTTTGACAGCTTGTTAAAGCAGTTTGCTAATGAATCAGCAACGATAGTTCGCAATTGCGCTGAGCGGTCAGGATCAAGTGACTCGAGCAGTCGCAGGTGGTCGGCGACTTCGCCAGCAACGTCGATCTGGTTCGGGCAGCGCAGTGATTTTTCCAGTGCTGTGACTTCCTGACGGATCTGAATCTGGCGGGCTTCTTCCAGTTCTTTTTCGCGCTTTTCCTGCTCCAGACGCAGCAGCTCGGCTTCCTGTTGCGCTTCTGCCAGGCGGGCATTTTCAATGCGCAGGCGTTCTGCTTCCTGCTGAGTAGCAACCTGATTGGTCAGCAGATCAATATCTTCGATGGGCGCATCCCAGCGTGCGGCGTATTGCAGCAGTGACAGCACGTCATCGAGCATATTGTTGGCAATACGTTGCTTGGATTCAGCGATGTAAGCATCGGCAACACGTTGACGCACGTTTTCATCTATCTCGCTGGAGTCAGTCACCATGTTGCGATAATTCAGCAGCTCGCGGCGAAGCTCCATGTCCCATTTCGGGGTCAGAGCGGAAATCTGAACCAGCTGCTCAATTTTCTGCGTCTGGTTTGTGATTTCTGATTCTTCCAGTTTCTGTGCCAGCTCTTCTTCCAGCTGGGCTTTTAACTGGGCCTGCTGAAGTTGCTGTTCCTGATACTGTTGGTAATAAACACCACCACCGATGGCAAAAGCCACAAGAGACGCAGCCAGAGCCCAGCCCAGCAGGCGAGCACGACCAAAGAAGGCCTTGTAGAACTCGGCAACGGTCTGAGTGCGGTTTTCGCGTTTCAGCTCGAGTGCGCCAGACAGGGCATTCCATTGACGGCGGCTGAGGTTTTTCAGACGTTTTGGTTTGAGCTTTTTCTCAAATGCCTGATCTGCCGGTGTTTTGTTGAATGGGTGCTTGCCACAGAATAATTCGTAGGCAACACAGCCAAGGGCGTATACGTCATCCGACTGCGCAGGCTCACCGCCTTTCAGCATTTCGTAACTGGCGTAAGCTGGAGTCAGTGCGCCCAGAGTACCTGCGTCGAAAATGGTTTTTTCGCCAGCGGTGTGTGCTGCACTTCCTTCCGATACCGCGCGGGCGATACCGAAGTCGAATACTTTCGAGCCTTTATTTTTGGTGACGTAAATATTTCCGGGCTTAAAGTCCGAGTGCACGATTTTATGCGAGTGTGCGTAAATCAGTGCGTTGGAAATATCCTGCAGGACCTTCTCTGCCTGCTCTGGCTCTAATCCTTTCGGGTGTTCGCGTAGTAGCTCATCCAGTGGTGCCCCTTCAAGGAACTCCATAGTCATAAATACGGTGTCACGATCCCGGTCGAAGTCGTATACGGTTACGATGTTCGGGTGAGCAAGTGTCTGTGACTTACGTGATTCACGTTGTAGTGAGATAAACGCATCAGGGTGCTGACGGAAATCGTCGTTCAGCAGTTTTACAGCAACGTAGGGATCAGAGTCACTGGCCTCAACTTTACGACGGTCGAGTGCTTTATACACGGCACCCATACCGCCAGCACCGAGCATGGATACCAGCTCGAATCGCCCTTTAATGACTTTATTGTTAACAGCAGACACTTGCGGTGTATCGTCACCAAAATCATAGCCGGAGCGCTGACTTACCGGCTGACTCAGTGGTTTGCCAGAGGTAATCAGTGTCGCGTCATTTTTGGGGGAGGATGGAGATTTTGCGCCAGCAAATACCGTGGCGTCATCGGCTGTATTTTTTGCCGGGTTTTTATCGTCCTTGTTGACCTGCCCGCCGGTGACGAGGCGGGTTTTGTCGTCCCTGTTATCAGTCATAGTGCGCCTGTTGAGTGTGTTGCGTTGACGTTTGTCGTCTACGGCGACCCTTCGTTTCCTTACGGCTCGCGGACCGGTTTGCTTGAACTCGGTCAGTGGCGCCGATATTATAGGAAGTGCCCTCAGGGCTCAAGACAGATGTCTGTCATCTCCAGTCTGCACGCAGGGCTGCAATGCTGAATCAATGTGCTGGATGCTCCCGTTTGCGGTACTCTTCGCGCTGTAGTTCTTCGTTGAGTTGTAGTTCTTCGTTGAATAGTTGTCCGGGATTCTAAGGTGAGTAAATGGATTTAATTCTGACTGTGGTGGAGTGCCCACCTCACGCCAACATGTTGAACCACACCAAGGTTTTCCGCGGAGCCGGTGGCGTTATCGGACGCGCCGATTCAAACGACTGGGTTCTGCCTGATACCGAACGAATTCTTTCATCCCGTCATATGGAAGTCACCTTCGCTGAAGGGCGCTTCTGTGTTCTCGATCACAGTACGAATGGCACATTTATTAATGAAGGGCAGGCACCTTTAGGGCCGGGTAAGCCATACGAGCTGAAATCCGGCGATATTCTTATTTGCGGTGAATATCAGTTAAAGGTGTCCATGAAAGGACCGAAAGCTGCGCCTGCAATGCCTTCGGATCTGGGTGCAGTTGATTTTCTTGATGCCGGTGATCGCACAACGTTTAACCACGCGACGGCTGCTAAGCAGCAAGCGGCGACGGATGCCAGCAATCTTGACTCATGGCTTGAGCCTGCTGCGCCATCTGCACGCTCAGTTAGTCTGGGGGGGAATGGAGGCGGTTTAGGTGGTAACGACGACTGGGGTGCCGCTCCGTCTCCTGCTGCTTCAGCGCCATCTACTCCAATGTCTTCTGATCCCTGGGGGGCAAACCCCGAGTCGGGTAATTCCGATTTTCTGAATGTAAATCAGAATTCTGACCCTCTGGCGGCGTTGGGGGCGAATAGTGGTAGTCCTGTTTCCGCAGCTGGACAGGCCGGTGGTTCGTTACCGGGCTGGGATGATGGCGATGACTGGTGGAAGTCAGGCAGTGCATCTGATCATGCGCCGGTTGAGCAGCAACAGATGAGGATTCCTCAGCCGCAGGGTGGCTTTCCTCCACCTCAATCTTCATCGTCGCAAACTTTTGCGCCTGAGGCTCCGCCACTAGCAGGGT
>JAYNJA010000017.1:10876-23704 GCA_038109705.1 Thalassolituus sp.
CTGATGATCCGTTTGCAGCATCGCTGGATGCTGTGAAGGGACCGGGTGCCGCGCAGGGAGTCGATAGCCTGTTTGGTATTCCATCCGGGCATGCAGAAAATGCGGCGGCAGATATTCCGCCACCGCCACAACCACAGACCTCACCGGTGTCCCGAGGTGCTGGGCATGCGCCGCAGGTGAACGTGGCCGTTGAAGTCACCGCTCCTGTCAATGGTGTGCAGCAAACTGCGCTTCCCGGTGCCGAAGTACGCCAGTTGGCGGCATTGCTCGGGATAGAAAAACTCAGTGACGAGCAGCTGCAATCGTTGATGCCGGAAGTTTCGGGTATTGTGAATGAGGCCGTTACACGTCTGATTGACCTGCTGCGAGCTCGCACCGCGATTAAAAATGAGCTGCGTGTGCAGCACACCATGATTCAGACCATGGATAATAATCCGCTGAAATTTTCAGCCAATGCGACTGATGCATTGAAAATGATGTTTACCAGCGACGCGTCTGCGTTTATGCGCCCGCAGGAAGCCATCCGTGATAGCTTTAATGATTTATCGGATCACCAGGTTGCTGTGTTGAAAGGTATGAACGGTGCCTACGAGGCGATGTTGAAACATTTTGATCCGGAAAACCTGAAGCGAAATATTACGGTTCGTGATTCTTTATTAGGTAATAAGGACGCGAAACAATGGCTCGCTTATGAACAGTATTACAAAACCCTGAAAGCAGATTACGAGACCACGTATAACGAGCTGTTTGGGGAAGATTTCGCCCGTGCTTACGAGCGTGAGCTGGCAGAGCTTAAAAATAACCGGGCACTGAACCGCTCCTGAGACGGGGTTTAAATAAGGATATTTAATGTTGTCAAAAAAACTCTTTGTTGGCTTTGTCGTGATGCTGGTTGTGGTTTCGGTATCTGGCTGTCAGTCTGCGCGAAAGGCGCTGAATATGAATACGTCGGTCGTGATTGAGTTTGCTGCTGCAGAGTCGCTAAATCCGGATGCGGATGATCGTGCCTCTCCTGTTGTCATTCATGTGTTTAAGCTGGCGGATGATCGTCAGTTTAATCGTGAAGATTTTCTTAGCCTGTATGAAGGGGCTGAAGCCCGCCTTGGGAAGGACCTGATTGATTCAGTAGAACTGAAAGAACTGACGCCGGGTGAAACCCGCTCTGAGGTTATTGAGCTTTCTGAAGAAGTTAAGTTTATCGGGCTTATGGCTGAGTTTATTCAGTACCGCGACGCAGAGGCATTACTGAGCCTGCCGGTGCTGGAGCACAATCAGAGCGCCTTTAATATCGAATTGAACAAAAACCGCATTGCCATTGCGGAACCAGTGGAAGAAGAGCCACCAACGCTGCGCTATCGCTCAACGACGAAATAATTGCCAGGCAGTAGCCCCATATCAGGGGACTCTGCCATGTTCAGGAATCACAAGGCTGTGCCTGCAGGTGCAGTAAACAGGGAATGACAGATGTCTTCAAAAAATAAGGTAATCTGGTCTGAAGGCATGTTCCTTCGTCCGCAGCATTTTCAGCAGCAGGACCGCTACATTGAGCGCCTTGTTGATGTACGTTCCGGCGCTGTCGGCAGTTACTTCTGGGGAATTCAGGAGCTGACCATTGATGTTGAAGCGCTCGGTTTGGGCAAGGTGTCGCTGTCGTCTGTACGCGGTATTTTCCCTGACGGTACGCCGATTCTTGCGCCAGAAGCTGAAGAGCTGCCGGATATTATCGAAATCCCTGAAAATACCCGTGATGAAATTATATACCTGTGTGTGCCAATGAAGCGTCCGGGTGCACAGGAGTCGGTGCGTGATGAAGAGGAATTCCCTCAGGCGCGATACCGTACTTACAATTACGACGCCCGCGACAGCGCATCAGCTTCAGGGCAGGCAGCACGTATCCAGATTGGTAAGTTAGCTACCTGCTTTAAGCTGGGTTCTGAAGACCTTGGCGGTTACGCAGCGATTGGTATTGCTCGCATCGTTGAACGTTTGCCTGGCAATCCGGTAAAGCTGGATCGTACCTTTATTCCGCCAGTTCTCGATTGCAGCGTCAGCGCTGAAATTAAAGCTTATATCGAAGAAGTCACCGGTCTGCTGCGCCAGCGCGGAGAAGCGCTGAGTCATCGCCTGAGTGATTCTGGCCGTTCCGGCTCTGCCGAAGTCGCGGATTATCTGTTGTTACAGGTGATTAATCGTGTTGAGCCGTTAATTGCTCACCTGTCCCGTCTGGCGAGCCTGCATCCACTGACGCTGTACACCGAGTTGCTGCAGCTGGCTGGTGAGTTGTCGACCTTTACAGCCAGTAATAAACGTCCGCCAGAAATGCCGCCCTACAATCATCAGGATCTGCAACAGACGTTCGCTGGTGTGTTCTCTGCGTTGCGTCAGTCGCTCAGTATGGTGCTTGAGCAGTCGGCGATATCTCTGGATCTGGTTGAGCGTAAGTACGGTATTCATGTTGCCCCAATCACGGATCCATCTCTGACCCGCACAGCGTCGTTTGTGATTGCAGTGAAGGCAGATATGCCAACAGAAGTGTTGCGCACACGCTTCCCGGCACAAGCGAAAATTGCACCGGTTGAAACCATCCGGGAGCTTATTACAACGCAGCTTCCGGGCTTGCGTACCCGTCCGTTACCGGTTGCGCCACGTCAGATCCCGTACCATGCAGGTTTTACCTATTTCGAGATCGAAAATGCCGGCGAACTCTGGACATCTATGCAGCAGTCTGGCGGTTTTGCTGTGCATCTGGGTGCTGAGTACCCTGGATTAATTATGGAACTCTGGGCGATCAGGAGCTGAGCGCATGAGCGATAAACCAATGCCGGGTGCGACAGACCGCACGGTCATGATCCCAACGCCGGGAGCTGCCAGAAACAATCCTCAGGGCGGTAGTGCTGGTGCATCACCAATGGGTGGTGCGACGCCTCCACCTGCAGGAGGGTTCAGTGCTGGCCCAGCTGAGCGTATTCAGGTTCAGCAGGGACTTAACCCTCTGGTCAGTTCTGCAGCAACGTTATTGGCACTGGTGAGTAAGCTGCGTATGACGATGCAGCACGCTAATGTCCCGGATCTGC
The DNA here is from genome assembly GCA_038109705.1 of Thalassolituus sp. Classification (GTDB taxonomy): domain Bacteria; phylum Pseudomonadota; class Gammaproteobacteria; order Pseudomonadales; family Oceanobacteraceae; genus Thalassolituus. The sequence continues at coordinate 13,951 of JAYNJA010000017.1, forward strand.
ATAAGCGGCTCACGGAAGAAATTAAAACCTTCGAACGCGTAACCCGTAGCGCCGGAATCAGCGGCGACAGTGTACTAGCCGCCCGGTACCTGCTCTGCTCTGTGATGGATGAGGTGGTATTGAATACGCCCTGGGGAGCGAGTAGTGGCTGGAGCCAGCGCACTCTGCTGAGCCTGTTTCATCAGGAAACCTCCGGCGGTGAAAAATGCTTTCTGATTCTGCAGCGCTTATTGGAAACACCGGGAACACATCTCGACCTTCTTGAGCTTTATTACCTTTGCCTGAGCCTGGGTTTTCAGGGGAAATACCGGGTCATGCCTCGCGGTAACGAACAACTTGAGCAGATCCGTGACAACCTCTATCACACGATTGAGAGTCATCGTCCCGGCTGGGAGCGAGAGTTATCTCCGCACTGGGAAGGTACGGTGAAGCCGCAGGAATACCTGAAAAATTACATCCCGCTATGGGTATTCGCGAGTGTTGTGCTGGCGATTCTGGTGCTTACATATTCTGGCTTCCGCTACTGGATGTATCAGGAAACCTCGCCAGTGGCGGAATACATCCTCAGTGATACGGCAGCCGCAGACGACGGCAAGACGGAGGTCGCTCCTGTCGCGGCTCCGCCGGGTAAACGATTTTATTGATCTGACGATCAGATGAACTGATACCGACAGGGAAGGCCGGTGCCGCCTGTGGTGTATACGGAGAATACATGAAGAAGTTGGTGGCATTTCTGCTCAATAAATGGACCCTCGGCATCATCGGCCTGACGGCCCTGTCCCTGTTGATCTGGTTTGGCGCAGAATTTATTAAATTCGGTGAAAACAACGAGACACTGAGCGTTACTGCGCGGGCAATTACTATCGGCCTGTTCTGGTTGATCTGGCTGACCTGGAATCTCGCGGTGTGGCTGGTAGAGCGTAAGCAGAATCAGGAATTACTGGGTGAAATTGAAGCCTCTCAGGAAGCAGACACTGTCGACCCTGACGAGGAGCGCAGTCAGGAAGAACTGACCGTGATGGCGCAGCGCTTCCGCGAAGCGCTGATGACACTGAAAAAAGCCCGTTTCCAGTCACGCCGTGGCAAACGCAGTCTTTACCAGTTGCCCTGGTACATCATTATTGGCCCGCCAGGTTCGGGCAAGACAACAGCACTGGTTAATTCAGGATTGGAATTTCCGCTGGCAGACTCTCATGGTAAGCAGGCGCTTGGCGGCGTAGGCGGTACCCGCAACTGCGACTGGTGGTTCACCAATGACGCTGTTCTTATTGATACCGCCGGCCGTTACACCACACAGGACAGCCATCGTGTGGTGGATAACAAAGCCTGGAATGCCTTTCTTACTCTGCTGAAAAAATACCGTCGTCGTCGCCCTATTAACGGTGCGATTATCGCCATCAGCCTGCAGGATCTGATGATTCAGAGCCGTGAGCAGCGCGAGCAGCAGGCGAAAACGATCCGTAACCGAATTAATGAATTACAGGCCGAACTTGGGATACGTTTCCCGGTTTACCTGACCTTCACCAAGTGCGATCTGGTTGCGGGTTTCAGTGAGTTTTTCGACAGCATGTCTCAGGCCGAGCGTGAGCAGGTCTGGGGGATTAGCTTCCCACAGGAAGTGGACGCAGATACCGGTGCTGACCTGAGCCTGTTCGGCGCTGAGTTCAATCAGCTGGTTAAGCGTCTGAATGAGCGCTTGCTGTGGCGCGTGCAGAATGAGCGCAACACCGATAAGCGCGTGATGATTCAGAGCTTTCCAGCACACCTTGAGAGCCTCGGGAACGTACTCAGCGAGTTTCTTCAGAACACCTTTTCGCCACATAACTACAGCTCTGTACCTATGCTGCGCGGTGTGTACTTCAGTAGTGCGACTCAGGAAGGCAGCCCGATTGACCGGATGATGGCGCAAGTGAGTGCTAACTTTGGCCTGGAGCGCAGTGGTGCTAAACAGCAGCAGAACACAGGTAAAAGCTTCTTTATCACCCGTCTGTTCAGTGATGTGATCATCCCTGAGTCAGAGCTGGTGGGTGTTAACCGTCAGCTTGAGCGTGTATTGCAGTGGATGCGCCGTGGTGCGTTTGCTGGCCTGATGCTTTTGTTTGCAGGTAGCGTTGCCCTCTGGACCGGAGGTATGACGCAGAATAAAGCCTATATGGCCGAAGTTGATGCCCTCTATCGTGATTACCAGCAGCTGCGCAAAAATGTTCATCCCGAACAACTCGATACCCGTGAAGCTCTGACGGTGCTGGCGCCTCTCTATAAAGCAACTCAGGTATATGATCGCGAAGAGAATCCGTTTATCAGTTCGCTGGGACTTTACGATGGCCGTGTTGATGCAGCCGCAGACGCCGTTTACGAGCAGCAGCTTAACGAACTTTTCCTGCCGTCGCTGGCGAATATGTTGGAGCGTCATCTGAACGCACTGGGTGCTGATGATACGGCTCTGTTGCCAATCTTCCGTGTGTATCTGATGTTGTTTGATCAGGAACACCGTAACTACGCAGAAATTCAGGCTTACGCCAAAACACGCTGGGAAGACCTTCTGCCAGGTGAAGCGTCAAAGCAGGCTGAGTTGATGACGCACCTGAATAATCTGATCGAACAGGGCTTTTCGGATCAATATCAGGCAGACAGCTACGTAGTGCAGCGCACTCGCGAGTACCTGCGTCGTATTCCGGTCGCTCAGCGTTTATTTGCGCAGTTACAGAAGGTCGGCAATAACGGTGTGATGGTGGACCTCTACCGTGAAATTGGTGGCAATCCGCAGCAGACTTTTGGTCTCGCTGAAAGCAACCCGATCTTTGCTATGCCGTACCTGTTTACTAAGGCTGGGTTTGATGATGCCGATTACGGTCCAGATTCTGAAATGATGCAGCAGATTGCTGCTGATCGATGGATTTATGGCGGTGTCGGCGCAGGTGAAGATTACACCAAAGCCGACCTGCAGAAGCTCTCTGATGAGGTCGAAAAGCTGTATCTGACTGAGTATGCCCGTCGTTGGCAGGCGTTCTATTCGGCCTTCAGCCTTGAGTCTCTCTCCGGAGGCAGTCAATCGGTCACTACGTTGCTTCGTCTTGCAGATTCACTGTCATCGCCCTTGCTGCAGGTATCTGAACTGGTGAGTAAAAATACGCGCCTGACTCCAGCGCTCGAAGCACCGACCGCTGCTGGCGGTGTGGGTAAGGTAGCCGGAGCAGTCGCTGGTATGCTCTACGATCCGAATCTGGTGGATCTGCGATTCCGGGATATCCAGCGTATGTTGGATTCAGAAAAGGGCGTGCCATCGAAATTCCAGGGCTTCCTTGAAGGGATCGGAGCGCTGGCTCAGTATCTGGGCAAAATTGATGGTGCACCCGATTCGAATGCTGCGGCTTTTGAAGCGGCCAAAGCGCGTTTCGGCGGTGGTGGCGCTGACGAAATTCAACAGCTGAAAAATCTCGCAGCGACCGCTCCGGAGCAGCCGGCTCAGTGGCTGAATAAACTTGCCGATAATGCCTGGGCCATTGTGATGGGCAAGGCGAAGGTGCATCTCGATAGTGTCTGGCGTTATCAGGTTTATGAAACCTATCGCAATACCCTCAACGACCGTTACCCCATGGCAAATGACCGTCAGACCGAAGCTACTGTGGTTGCATTTAACGAGTTCTTCAAACCGGGTGGTATTCAGCAGGCCTTTGTCGATGAGTACGTTGCACCGTTCGTGGATACCTATCGCTGGAAGCAGAAAAGTTATGGTGGTGTGTCACTTGGCCTTAGTCAGCAGACACTTGAGCAGTTCCGTCGAGCCGACAATATCCGCCGGGCATGGTTTGCTAAAGGTGAAACCGCTGGCGTCGAATTCCGCATTACACCGGATAAGCTGAACTCCAATGTACGTCTTTTCTCGATGGAAATTGGCGAACAGCGCCTTACATACTCCCATGGTCCGCGTATTGAAAAATCACTCAATTGGGTGGCCGGAGAAAGCGGACGCTCACGTATTATTTTTGAAGACCTGGGCGAGCGTGTGACAGCGGAACAATATGACGGTGAATGGTCATTAATTCATATGCTGGATGCAGCGACATTACGTTCTGCGGTTAACCCTGCAGATAAAGTTATGACGTTGACTGAAGGAGGGTACGATGCCCAGTTCCGCCTGACGGCGCTGACTAATACCAATCCGTTTGATCTGGGTCTGCTGCGTAATTTCAGCTGCCCACAGTCGCTGTAAGGTAAAACAGATGGTGCCAGTGCAACTGATAAGGGGTTTGTTCGGTAAGGTACCGGCGCATGGCGATTTTATTACGCGCCAGCTACCCGGTGATTTTCTCAATGTGTGGGATGAATGGTTGCAGTGTGTTGTTGCCGGATCGAAAGAGCATCTTGGCGATAGTTGGCTCGATATTTATCTGACCAGCCCTATATGGCGCTTTGTATTGAGACCCGGGGTAGTGGATGCCAATGCCTGGGCCGGTGTTCTGGTTCCTAGCGTGGACAGTGTGGGTCGATATTTTCCGTTGACGCTGACGGTGCAATTGCCATCGCATACTGATGTATTTTCATTTTTAGCCGAATGCTCTGATTGGTTCGCTCAGCTTGAAACGATTGCGCTGGCTGCGTTGCACGAGCAGCAGAATGCAGATCAGCTTATGGCTGCACTTGAGACTCTGCCATTAGCTGCGGTTTCCACTCAGCTGCAATTGGGAATCTCCGGTGCTCAGGTATGTTTCGGAAATAAAAAATCTTTATTTTCCAGCATGTTAAATCAGACGCATCGCGACAGCATGCCATTCAGCCTGTGGTGCGCCAGCGAGAATGAAAATATGCCTGCAACGTCGCTGTTTGCCAGTGGTCTGCCATCGCCACAGGAATATGTTTCGATGTTGAGTGGAAACTGGTCATAACAGACATAAACGTCAAGCTAATGGCGAATTGTCTTTGGGTGTTAAATTCCGTTTAACGGGTGTAGTATTGTTGACGCTCTGAGTTAGCGTGCAAAATTTGAAGGGATTCTCTGCGATGTCATTTAGTCATGTTGTTGATATTGAACGTTTGATTGCTCCAATTTCTGAGGATACTCCTCAGGGATCTGATATTCGCGAAGACCGTTCACCCACCTCCGATTTCTACACCATTAAAGATGCAAGAAATGCAGCACGCGCCGCAGAGCGTTCGGCTGTGTTTGGCGAAGATGACGCTGTTGATCTTATTGGTCCATGGGAGACTGTGTCATCAGTTGCCCAGCGTGTACTCAGCGATACCTCTAAAGATCTTGAAGTCGCTGCCTGGTACCTCGAAAGCCTGATTCGTTTGCAGGGGCTCTCAGGTTTGCGCGATGGTTTATTTATTATTGAGCGTCTTGTTACTGACTTCTGGGATGGGCTTTACCCAATGCCGGACGAAGACGGTATCGAGACCCGCGTCGCACCGCTGACTGGCCTTAATGGTGACGGCGGTGATGGCACCTTGCTGGCACCCCTGCGAAATCTCGAAATCACCAATTACGGTGATAAAGGCGCATTTACATACTGGCAGTTCCTGCAGGCACGTGATGCTGACCGTATTGAAGACGAAGACAGAAAAGCAGAACGTGTTGCGTCTTTAGGCTATAGCCTTGAAGACTTCACAGCGACTATTAATAGTACTGACACACTGACCTGCCAGAATTTCGTTAGCACGCTCGAAGAGTGTGTGGAAAGTTACAAGAAAACCAGCGCTGCACTGAGAGAAAAGTGTGGTGGCGAAGCACCGCCATCAACCAAGATCTCTGAATTGCTTGAAGAAATCTTACGTACAACACGATTTGCTTATAAAGAGCGTCTGGAAGCGGCAGAAGCCGCTGCAGCAGCTGAAGCCGAGGCCGAGGCTCCACAGGAGGTGGAAATGGAACAGGGATCATCCGACGCACCAGCCACTGGACGTGTTGTTCATCTGGTCAGTGGCCATCAGGGGCCGATTACTAATCGTGAAGAAGCCCTGAAACGTCTTGAAGATGTTGCCAAATATTTCCGACAGTATGAACCGCATACACCGATTGCCCCAGGTCTTGAGCGTTTGATTGGCTGGGGCCGTATGACGGTTGCAGAACTCATGATGGAACTGATCCCCGATGCGACCGCACGCAGCCTGTTCACTCAATACACAGGTGTGAAAATGGATGGCAGTGATAACGCTACTTATGTAGCTCCGCCTACTGTCGCACCAGCAGCAACACAATCAACGCAGGAGACTCCCGCTCCTGCAGCCTCGCCAGAACCTGAACAAGAAAGTTCAGGCAGTCTCGGCTGGTAAACGCGTTAATAACAGAATTACGGTGTAATCCCGTTACTCAAAGAAAAAGGAGTTACTCATGTCCGATAGTATCCACAATAAACTGAAGCGGGTCCGTAAGCCTCGCGTACACATCACCTACGATGTTGAAACCAACGGCGCAGAAGTTAAAAAAGAACTGCCATTTGTTGCGGGTGTCATGGGTGACTACTCTGGTGACAACGCAGAGAACCGTAAAGCACTGAAAGAGCGTAAGTTCGTTCAGATCGACCGCGATAACTTCAACGAAGTGATGGGTAAAGTAAATCCAAAACTGAACCTGCAGGTTGAAAACACCCTGGCAGGTGACGGCAGCAAAGTGGCTGTTGATCTGGATTTCCGTCGTATGGACGACTTCTCTCCAGAAGCTGTGGTTGATCAGGTTGAACCACTGAAAAAACTGCTGGACGCACGTAACAAACTGCGTGACCTGCTGAGCAAAGCAGACCGTTCAGAAGAGCTGGAAAATGTTCTCGAAGAAATTCTGAAGAATACCGACAACATTACCGAGATCTCGCAGCAGCTGGGTCTGGGCGAAAAAGAAGGAGCTGAATAATGAGCACTGAATTAGAAGCAACGGTTGGCTCCGAAGCCGAAGAACAATCGGTCAGTCTGCTGGAACAGGCGATCACTTACACCAAGCAGACTGAGCGTTCAGAAACCGAAGATCTTTTGGCGAACCTGACCGAGCAAGTACTGAAAGGTACCGTGACCTGGGATCGCAACCTGACCAACACTATCAAGCAGGCAATTACTGCAATTGATCAGGCGATGTCTAAGCAGCTGACAGCGATTCTGCATGACGAAAAATTCCAGAAGCTGGAAGGCTCATGGCGTGGTCTGAACCACCTCGTAATGAATACCGAGACTGGTGCAACCATGAAAATCCGCATGCTCAACCTGAGCAAGCGTGAACTTTTCCGTGACCTCGATAAAGCGGTTGAATTCGACCAGAGCCAGACCTTCAAAAAGATCTACGAAGAAGAGTTCGGCACGGCGGGTGGTGAACCATACGGCTGCATGATCGGTGACTTTGAATTCACCAATCACCCAGAAGATATCGAACTGCTGAGCAAAATGTCTAACGTTGCTGCTGCGGGCTTCTGTCCATTTATTTCTGCCGCTGGTGCTGAAATGTTTGGCTTCGATGATTTCACTGAGCTGTCTAAGCCTCGTGACCTGGGCGGTATTTTCGAATCTCAGGAATACATCAAATGGCGCAGCTTCCGTGACAGCGAAGATTCACGTTTTGTGACTCTGGTTATGCCACGTGTTCTGGCGCGTACACCATACGGTGAAGCGTCTAAGCCAGTTGAAAGCTTCAACTATGAAGAATTCGATCAGGATGAGTCTGGCATGTCTAAAGCGGTTGAGCATGACGACTACTGCTGGATGAACGCATCTTATGTGATGGGTACCACCCTGACTCGTGCGTTCGCAGAAAACAGCTGGTGTACTGCGATCCGTGGTGCTGATGGCGGTCGTGTTGAAAACCTGCCGACGCACATCTTCAAGAGTGACGATGGCGACACCGACCAGAAGTGCCCTACTGAAGTAGGTATCACTGACCGTCGTGAAGCAGAGCTTTCTAACCAGGGCTTCCTGCCACTGTGTCACTACAAGAACACTGACTACTCAGTATTCTTCGGTGCTCAGACCACTCAGAAGCAGAAAATGTTTGATGACCCGGATGCTACTGCAAACGCGTCTATTTCTGCTCGTCTGCCTTACCTGATGGCAACTTCACGTATCGCTCACTACCTGAAAGTAATGGCGCGCGATAAAGTCGGTTCGTTCATGCAGGCTGAAAACTGTGAGCGTTGGTTGAACCAGTGGATCTCTCAGTACACCAACGGCAACCCAGATGCCTCTGCAGAAATGAAAGCGAAATACCCGCTGGCAGAAGCTCGTGTTGAAGTTAAGGAAATCCCAGGTCAGCCAGGTGCATACAGCGCTGTTGCTTACCTGAAGCCATGGCTGCAGATGGAAGAACTGACAACTTCCCTGCGCATGGTTGCGAATATTCCTCAGCCTAAGTAAGTGGTGTAGGGAGCGCATAGCGCTCCCTGACCTTTCCCCTCTATGTATTCTATGGATCCGTCGTGCTGAATGGTTCGGCAGGTGTGCCTGATATGTCAGAAGCTGTGTTAGTCGATCATTCTTCTGATGATTCTCTGGATTCAGTGGTCAGCGAATTTCTGCGTTCGGGTGACGACGTCGCTGCATTTCAGGTTTGGGTAGATAATTTTGCTCCCAAGCGGTCTATGGATCGCCTGAAGGTTGGTCGTTGGTTAAATCAACAGATTGCCGATATCGATCAGCTGATCTCAGAACAGATTAACGAAATACTGCATCACCGCCGCTTTCAGCAGATTGAAAGTGCATGGCGTGGTCTATGGTATCTGGTTGACGCCGTCGTTAACCCTGAAAATACCCGCATACGCCTACTCGATGTCAGCTGGAAAGACCTGTCCCGGGATATGGAGCGTGCTCCGGATTTTGATCAGAGCGGTTTATTCCATCTGATTTACAACGAGGAATTCGGCACGCCAGGTGGTGAACCATTCAGTGTTTTGCTGGGTGATTACTACGTTGCGCACAAGCCGTACGACGGTCATCGTTTTGACGATGTATTTACTCTGCAAGGTATCAGCCGGGCCGCAGCCGCGGCCTTCTGTCCGTTCGTATGCAGTGCTGCACCGCAGCTCTTTGGCCTCGACAATTACGATACGCTTGGTCTGCATATTAATGTCGATGAGGTATTCCGCTCGCAGGAATACGTGCGCTGGCGCTCATTGCGCGAGCATGAAGATAGTCGTTTTCTGGCGCTGACCATGCCGCAGATTATGATGCGTGAGCCATATCCGGATTCGCGTAAATCGCCGACTGGGCTGAAATTCCGCGAAGAAGTCGCAGGTCGTGATAATCGCCGGTATTTGTGGGGTAACGCCTGCTTTGCATTAGGCACGGTACTGATTCGTGAGTTTTCTGATGTCGGTTGGTTCAGCCATATCCGGGGTGTGCCGCGTGATCACTTCGGCGGTGGTCTGGTGACGCAGTTTCCAACCCCCGCGTACCGGACTGACTCGTCCCGTGCCATGGTGAAAATGTCGACCTCAGTGACCATTACTGATCAACTGGAGCGTGAACTCAGTGATCACGGCCTGATCGCTTTATGCCATTGTTTTCAGACGCCATATGCGGTGTTTAATAATTGTCCGTCGATTCAGATTCCTAAGGTGTATAGCAGCAAATCTGCGACGGCCAACGCTCGTATCAGCTCCATGCTGCAGCAGATACTCTGTGGTTCCCGCGTAGCTCAGTACATTAAAGTCATCGTGCGGGACAAGATTGGTTCTTACACCACAGCCGAATCCTGTGAGCGCTTTCTGCAGAACTGGTTAGATCAGTACACGACCGGCCGGGACGACCTTTCATGGGAAATGATGGCGCGCTATCCGTT
>JAYNJA010000018.1:0-20231 GCA_038109705.1 Thalassolituus sp.
ATCCTTGAGTGCATGAAAGAAGTGAAGAAGCGCGGTGTCGATTATCTTGATGTGAAGAAGACCGCACAGGATCAGTTCAACGCTGAGATACAGGAGCGCATCAAAGGTTCAGTATGGACGTCCGGCTGTTCCAGCTGGTACCAGCAGTCTGACGGTAAGAACTTTGTATTGTGGCCTTACTCAACGTTGGAGTTCTGGAAGCGCAACAAAAACGTCATTACTGCTCACTATGATTGGGTGAAAGTAGACGCGGCGCTGAAGGCTGGAACAGACGCTGATAAATCAGCAGCAAAGAAAAAAGCTGAGGCAGTTGCATAAGACTGCCGGGCGAACGATAGTCATACGGTAGGATTCGTCCTACTTTTTCGCGGCGCTGATTCAGCGCCGCTTTTTTTATTTTTTCTGATATTTTTTTATTTTAATTCAGTTAAATAAAGACTGAATTTTCTTCGCAGAAATGGATTTTAATGGCTGATTTTCAGACTGCTTTATCAACTTTACCAGGGCATCATTCACCGGTGTTGCTACGCATAACTCACTTCCCACACGGCTTACCGCGCCATTCAGAAAATCAATCTCGGTCATGCGACCATTGCTCAGATCCTCCCACATCGATGAACGCGCTGTAGGGTCTATCGCTAGCATCTGCGATGCCAGACGTTTAAACAGAAAATCCGGAACCCGGATGAGGTGGGGTAAAAGAGGGGCGGGGAGTTTGGTTAACTTCGGAAGTTGCAGTCCCTTTGTTTTCGTAATCGCCAGTAATTCCCGCATCGCCCGACTAAGAATAAGCCGGTAAGCGCGGGTTTCCAGCTCGGCTTTTAAGGGCATATTACTCAACGCATTAATCGCGTTATTTAAATTCAGCTGCAGCTTTGCCCAGCGCACCGCTTCAAAGTCGTCTTCGGCGATAAACTTGATTCCGGACTTTGCAAACGCGAGCGTGAGACTGGCTGCCTGAGTGCACGGAGTGCAATGAACATGGCCTTCAGTACCGCGATGAAAGCGGCCTTCGCCCATTGGAGCTACATTAAAGCCAACAATCGCCGGAATGACTGGGTTAGAGATGTTAAGCAGTTCTTCACTACCAATACCATTCTGAAAGGTCATTACAGGTGTGGTTGGATTCGCAAATTCTGCGATCTGCTGACCAGCAGCCTCAACACCCAGACACTTGGTGGTCAGCATAATAAGGTCAGCAGAGGCCAATACTGCAGGATCAGAGGTAAATTCAGGTGTCGGAATGGTTGTATCAAGGCCGGTAAAGTCGGTCAGCTGCATTTTGCCTGCGCTAAGAGTGCTCTCTTTCAGGCTTCCCCGGCCAATGAGGGTAACGTCCTGCCCGCCCAGGGAGAGAGCGGCACCGAGATAGCAACCAATGGCGCCAGCACCAAGAACAACGACCTTCACGGTTTTTCCCGTGTATTTGGAGTAGCCATCCGGTTTTTAGTCAGCCAGCGGTCTAACGAATTAGCGAATGCCTGTTTGTCTTTGTCAGAAAATGCCGCCGGGCCTCCGCTCTGAATGCCCGATGAGCGCATGGTTTCCATAAAATCGCGCATCTGCAGCTTCTGGCGGATGGTCTGTGGGTTATATGTCTCGCCGCGGTTATTGATGGCCTGTACCTGTTTCTCCATCACCTCGGCTGCAAGAGGAATATCCTGAGTAATGACCAGATCACCGGCCTCACAGTGCTGGGCGATAAAGTTGTCTGCAACGTCGAACCCCGGCTCAACCTGCATAGAACGTATCACCGGCGAGGGTGTAACAGGTACCTGGTGGTTCGCAACAAAGCGGGTTTCGGTCTGCGTGCGGATCGCCGCCTTACAGATAATTTCGCGCACGGGCTTTGGGGTGGCGTCGGCATCGACCCAGATAACAGGCATGGTCAGGATTCGCTTTCAGATTCAGATAATAGACGTCTTCTATTATGCCCCGCACGAATAAGGCAGCAAGTAGGCGGGTGGAATTTTTCACCGGAGATTGTTTGCTTTCCACCTGTTGTCGTCTCGAACGTTAGGTGACTATAAATAAACGTAACGAAGACAATAAATCAGTGAGGGTAACGTTATGACCGCAACTGCACAGCATCCGGAGATCAAGCCACGACACATGTCGATGCCGTTTGAGCAGCTGGACACTCCATACTTTTTTGATAACAACGCTCTGCTGTCTGCGTTCTTTGCCGCACTGTCTTCGACATTCCCGGCGGGTGAGGGCGAGTTTATCGCGTCAGTGCGTCAGTACCGGGATAAAGTCACCAGCGAGCGTCTGAAAGAAGACATCCGTGGCTTTATCGGTCAGGAAGGTCACCACAGCCGTCAGCACGAGCGTGCTAATGAGACACTGCGTGACCTGGGCTTCGATGCCGTAGCTCTGGATAAAGACCTTGCCAACTACATTCAGAAGCACGTGGTTAACCGCTCTGATAAGTTCCGTCTGGCCATGACCGTCTGCATGGAGCATCTGACAGCCATTCTGGCAGAGCACCTGCTCACGTACCCGGAAACTTTAGAGAATCTGGCACCTTCGGTTCAGGACCTGCTCTACTGGCACGCGGTTGAAGAAATTGAACACAAAGCCGTGGCCTTCGATACCTTTATGAGCATTGAAGGCGATCAGCGTTACCTGCGCTGGTGTCAGGTATACGCGACACTGTTCTTCTTCCACCGTATTGGTTGGTACACAGTTAAGCTGCTGTGGTGGCAGCGTAAGATGCCATCCTGGAAAGAATTCAAAGGCTTCTGGCGCTTTATGACGGGCCCTAAAGGCATGTTCACTGGCGTCACTAAAAACTACCTCGACTGGTTCCGCAAAGGTTTCCACCCTTGGGATCATGAAAACACCGAGCTGATTGAGCGCTGGAAGACAGAGTTCTACCGCGAAGAGCAGGATGTGAAAGCGCAGAAAAATAAGGCGAAAGAAGCAAGCGCCGTTGCCGGTTGACGCTTCTTGAACGTCCGTAACAGAGAGACCGCCGACAGGCGGTCTTTTTTATGGTCTGCTGCCTGAAATGTGTTGGCAGTGGCTCACATTTTTCGGCAGTGGCTCACGTTTTTCTGCTTAAGTTCGCTTTGCCGGAGCTTTTCCCGGGGTTTGCCGGGATGTTGCTCGGGTTTTGCCCGGATTTTGACACAAAGCACCTTGTTATTCCGGCCACAGCTAAATATGGTTAATGCCAACCGGAAACCAGATAACAACCGGACCCAGAAAACAAAAATCTCAGGAGAATCCCTATGCAAGGTCTGATGATGGATCGCCCATTGCTGATTTCATCGCTGTTGCAACACGCAGAAGCGACACACCCAAACTCTGAAATTGTCAGCCGTCGTTGTGAGGGTGATATTCACCGTTACACCATGAAAGACGCTGCAGCCCGCGCCCGTAAAGTGGCTAACCTGCTGGCTCGTCTGGGTATCAACGACAGCGATCGCGTCGCGACACTTGCCTGGAATAACTACCGTCACTTCGAACTGTATTACGGTATCTCTGGTTATGGTGCGGTGCTGCACACCATTAACCCGCGCTTATTTGCAGAGCAGCTGGTGTACATCATCAACCACGCGGAAGACCGTTTCATCTTTGTGGACCTGACCTTTGTTCCACTTCTTGAGGCGATCCTGCCACACATCGGTAACGTCGAAGGCTTCATCATCCTCTGTGATGAAGACAAAATGCCAGAAACCAAACTGCCAAACGCGCAGTGCTATGAGACGCTGCTGGCGGCGGAATCTGATGAATTCGTATGGCCAGAATTCGACGAGCGTAAAGGCGCGAGCATGTGTTACACCTCGGGTACGACTGGTAACCCGAAAGGTGTTCTGTACTCACATCGTTCAACCTGTCTGCACGCCTTTGGCTCTATCGGCGATGAGGTGATGGGCCTGTCATCCAGCTCCTGCTTCCTGCCTGTGGTACCTATGTTCCACGTTAATGCCTGGGGTACGCCGTATTCGGCCTGTATTACCGGTGCTAAGCAGGTATTCCCGGGCCCGGGTATGGACGGCGCGTCCCTGTGGGAACTGATCGAAGCGGAAGAGCCAGACCTGCTCTTGGGTGTACCTACCGTATGGTTGATGCTGCTGAACCATATGGACAGCATTGGTAAGAAGCTTGAGTCAGTGAAGAATGTAATCGTCGGTGGTGCTGCAGCACCGCTGCAGATGATCAAAGACTTTGATCAGAAGCACGATGCCTTCCTGATTCACGCCTGGGGCATGACAGAAACCAGCCCTATCGGCACGATTAACGCCCTCAACCCAATCATGAAAGCTTTGCCGAAAGAAGAGCGCTACAAGCTTCAGCAGAAGCAGGGCCGCCCGATTTTCGGTGTGGAAATTAAAATTATCGACGACGAAGGCAAAGAGCTGCCACGAGATGGCAAAACTTTTGGTCGCCTGATGATTCGTGGCCCTTGGGTAGTAAACGGTTATTTCAACAACGAAGACCGTTCTAACTTCGTTGACGGTTGGTTCGACACGGGTGACGTGGCAACCATCGACGAAAACAGCTATATGAACATCGTAGACCGCTCGAAAGACGTGATTAAATCCGGTGGTGAATGGATCAGCTCCATTGATCTGGAAAACACTGCAGTAGGCCACCCAGAACTGGCCGAGTGCTGTGTGATTGGTGCCCGTCATCCTAAGTGGGATGAACGTCCGATTCTGCTGGCAATCAAGAACGAAGGCGCGACGGTAGATGAGCAGGGTGTTCTGGATTATCTCGACGGAAAAATCGCCAAATGGTGGATGCCGGATGCAGTGATTTTTGTCGAATCTCTGCCGCACACAGCAACAGGTAAACTGTTGAAACTTGATCTGCGAAAAGACTACGAAAATTACCTGATCGATAATATGTAATTATTTTTCAGCGATTTTTGAAAAATAAAAAGCCCGGAATTATTTATTTAATTCCGGGCTTTTTATTTAATCAGACTGGATCTATGCAAGCCAGGTTTATGCAGGTACATCCTCTGGCCAGTTTACATCCGAATGAATCATATCGTCGTCGATTTCGACATTGATGCCAGCGTCATCAGGAATGACCCGGACCTCTGTGCGATGGCCGCTCAGGTTCATCAGAGCGAAGGCATGCTCCCGACGGAAGGCGGTAGGGAATCCTGGCTGCCCGGCGCTATCGACGGGGCGAGCACAGCTATGATCTTCGAGGTGTCGTGCCAGTAACTGGTAGGTTTCAGCAGTTATCCACGGCATGTCTGCTCTGGCGATAATCCAGCCATCCCAGCATTGGTTGGCATGCACGCCGAAGGCGATACTGTTGCCGATGCCAGCGGCAGCATCGGGGCAGATACCCGCGTCAGAACCATCATCAATACAATGATCGTAGATAGTGTGGTCGCCCGGTGCCAGCACAACATAGACTGGCATGTCAGAGCGTAATGCGTTCTCGATACTGGCTTTGAGCATGCATGCATGCCCCGGCCAGGGAGTACAGCGTTTATCGCTGCCAAAGCGCTGACTACGGCCAGCGGCTAACAAAATAATACCTGTGGTCATGGTTCGTGCCTCCTCTCTTGTTGATAAGAGGTTTATCCGAATCCATCTGACGCTAACACGGCTATCAATAAGCTTGAGTAGCCTTTGTGTTACAGCTGCCCGGTTACATTTTGTTTAATGTCCGGGCACACACGGTTGTTAACTCATCGCTCAGTCAGACGATTCAACGTCGTTCCACCATGGGTAAACCGGCGGCATGTCCGTGCTGACCTTGCTCTGGAAGTCAGATGGCCTTTTTTCCAGAAAACTTGCGACTCCTTCTTTACCGTCAGCGAGACTGGTGTAAAACATACCCAGTGACTCGACCCGGTGCGCTTCAGCGGGGTGGCTGAGAGCGCTGTTCCGGTACATCATCTGACGGATCATAGCGACGGAGACCGCAGACCGCTGCGCTATCTTACGCGCAAGTTCCCGTGCTTCGTTCAGCAGTTCGTCAGCCGGGACGACTTTGCTGACAAAGCCAGCGTCTTTTGCTTCATCGGCCTTAAAAATCTCGGCGGACATGGTCCACTCCAGCGCCTTTGAGATACCGACGATTCGTGGCAGAAACCAGCTGGAGCAGGCCTCAGGCACAATCCCGACCTTACTGAACACAAAGCCAATGCGAGTATGCTCACAGGCGAGACGGATATCCATGGCACAGGTCATGGTTGCGCCAATTCCTACCGCTGCGCCATTGATGGCAGCAATGACAGGCTTGGTACAACGGAATACCGCCAATGCGACGCGGCCACCGGTATCGCGGACGCCATCCACGATCTCTTTTTCAGTAAAACGCTCTTCTAGGTCCTGCATTGTAGGTTGCTGACTTTCATCCAGGCCGAAGACATTGCCTTCACGGGACAGATCCATGCCCGCACAGAATGCTTTACCGGCACCAGTGACGATGATTGCACGCACCTCATCATCCAGGCTTGCGCGGTCAAAGGCATGAATCAGCTCGTTGCACATTTCTACCGTAAAAGCGTTCATCTGCTCCGGGCGATTTAATGTGAGGGTCAGGATGTTTTCGCTGACGCTCCAGTCGAGAGTGTTGTAGCTCATAATAACCCCCAGATCAGATGTCTTTTCTGAATGTGTCGATGGCGTTGCTGTATTCGGCTTTTAAGCGTTCGATCAACTCAGCGGCTGGTGGCACGTCGCTGATGCTGCCAACACCGTGACCGGCAGACCAGAGATCTTTCCACGGTTTTGCAGTGGTCGCTGCCTTTGCTGCTTCAACGTCCAGCTCGGCACCGAAGTCGACGTGATCAGGCTTCTGGTGTGTCGCCAGATCAATGCCATGAGCATCCAGAGACGGTTTAAGGAACGAGGCATTCACGCCGGAGATCTTCGGTGTATACACGATGTCGCCCGCGCTGCTTTCGGTCAGCATGGCTTTGTATTCAGGTTGCGCCTGGCACTCCTGCGTACCGATAAAGCGGGTGCCCATGTAGGCCATATCTGCGCCCATCATACGCGCTGTGGCGATATCCCGGCCGGTACTCAGGCTACCTGCCAGAAGAATGGTTCTATCAAAGAACTGACGCAGTTCATTGACCAGTGCAAACGGGTTCCAGTCACCTGCATGGCCACCAGCACCGCCAGCCACAGCAATCAGGCCATCAACGCCGACAGACGCCGCTTTACGGGCGAAGCGCGTATTCACCACATCGTGGAATACCACACCGCCATAGCTGTGCACCGCATCAACCACATCCTGCACAGCCCCCAGAGAAGTCACCACTAACGGCACCTTGTGCTTAACAATCACCTCAAGGTCCTGTTGCAGGCGAGCGTTGCTCTTATGAACCACCAGGTTGACACCGAAGGCTGCGGCTTTCTCGCCAGACTCCGATTCCCAGGCGTCCAGATCTGCACGAATCTCCGTCAGCCACTGATCAAGCCCTTCGCTTGAGCGTTGATTCAAGGCTGGGAAAGTACCGATGACACCGGCTTTGCAACAGGCTGATACCAGCGCCGGGCCAGACGCGAGAAACATAGGCGCTACAACAACGGGCAGCTTCAGGCCGGGACGTAAGGATTCGGGCAGTGACATTATTATTCTCCGGATATAAAAAAGCGGGGAATGATAGTCTCATTCCCCGCTGGTACTTAAAACAGGCGATTGTGCCAAATCAGGCTCTTACGGGCCTGTCAGCTTATCGCTTCTGCCTCAAACCGGTTCGCCCGCGCAAACGTCCCCAGATCATTAAACGGCACGCCATGTTCTCTGAAGGCCTTATGAGCGGCTTTCGCGGTCAACTGACGGATGTAGAAGGGCTCGCCGACAACAAAATGATGGATGCCGTGGGTGCTGCCGAAGTTAAAGCAGAACAGTTGGAACGGCAGGAAGCGCCAGTCGTTAAGTACCTGTGTCTGGTTCAGCAGCGAGTCGACACCGCCGTAGTAGTGCATGTTCGAGCTGATAAAGTTCAGGCAGAACGAACGCAGATAAAACGGGGCGATAAGAATTACAATCAGCGGTGTAACGGTATCGGCGTAGCTCATCAGTGCGTCTGGCGCTGAGCCGACAAATGCGATGGCCAGTAGGTTGATCAACTGAATCAGCAGAAAGCTGTACCAGATAAAGGCGGTAATGACGCCAAAGGGCATGTTCGAGGCGATGATCTTCTTCGCCGACTGCCAACGGCGACCTGCTGGTACGAACATCCAGACCCGCATTAAGTTGCCGGTGAAGGTGTCCATCATCACCCAGAAGCGCACAAAGCCGTATGGGTGGCCATTACCAATGCCGCGTTCTTCGAGGTCTTTGGAGGTGCCGGAGGTCTTGTGATGCAGGAAGTGTAGCTCGCGGCGAATCCATGGGTTGATCGTGCCGGGGCGGAAGATCCAGACGCCGAGCAGCATCAGGTTGTGAATACGGCGGTTGTTCTTGAAGTACTGCCAGTGAATCAGGTCGTGCTCTAACTCATGCAGAAATGACGTCAGAATCGCAACCAGTACAATGCACAGCCATGCAGGTATAAAGTTTTCCATCCAGGCCCAGCCGCAGGCCAGAATACCCGCGATCGATAGCAGGAAAATACTCATGCCCATCAGGTTGCTGTTGGCCAGTATCGGGTAGCGCATGCGGGCGTCATCGCCAGCTTCACGGATGGCGCTTCGGATGCTTTCAATACGTTGTGATTCGTTGAGTTGCTCGGTCATATCGGCGGTCTTCATTGTTCTTCTAATGCCCTAACCCTACCACGACGGTGGGGATTATGGTTAAGGCACTTGTGCCAACAAGGAGGTAAAGAGCGCCCAACAAGCAGGTAAAGAGCGTCCAGGTTCTCAATGTCAGCCGTTGATAATCTTATGAGTACTGTTGCACAAAATTACGTAAAACTACCTCAGTAATGAGGATTGATTCATAAAAGTAACAGGGCAGTACCGGCGTTTTTACCAGCTTCGCATACACTGAAATCGGCCTCATAACCCGGAGCGCTCACCGAAGTGCCGATTCATACCCTGCTTATCATGTTACTGCTGTTACTGCTTTCTCCTTACGGGAAGGCCAGTGCAGGTCTGCATGACACGCAGGGAACCTATGAGCCTGTACCTGAATACCTTGAAGATGCCTCCGGGCGTGTCTTGTTTGATGACCTGCCCGAGGGTGACTTCAGGGCTGTTCCACAGATGCCTCCTCAGTTTGGTTATAGCGAGTCTGTTTTCTGGTTACGCTTTAATGTTTCTGCTAATGAAGCTGTACGTTATCAGTGGCTGAAAATTGATTATCCGATGCTCGATTATCTGAGCATCTATTTCCAGGATGAAAATGGACTGCTTATCGGTGAGCATCAGACGGGAGATCGTCGTCGTTTTCATGATCGCGCCGTTCCTGACCCTGCGTTTGTGGTTGAGCTGCCTGAGACATCTGAGAGCTACACCGTATTGGTCCGCGTTCAGAGCGAATCGTCACTGGAGTTACCAATCAGTCTGTTGAGCGACAAACAGCTGCGCATCAGTATGGGCAGTGGCGCCTGGTTCCAGGGCTTATTCTTCGGTGCGGTGATTATGTTGGGGCTTTACCACGCTCTTATTTTCACTGCCTCAGGCGAACGTGTGTATCTCTACTTTGGTGGCCTGTCGGCGGCTATGGCGCTGATTCAGGCAACTTTGTGGGGGCGTGCTTACCAGTTTTTATGGCCAGAAAGCCCGGACTGGAACCATGTTGCTATTACGCTACTGGTGAATTTCTCCAACCTGTTTGGCGTGCTGTATGTCGGGCGGGTAGTTAAACTTTACGAAAGCTATCCGCGCGTTGCTATGGGTATGGTCGCTCTGGCAATTATCTCTGCTGTGATGGTTTTGCTAAGTTTGGTTATTCCTTACAAAGACCTGATTCAACCCACTTTGATATTGTCTTTGATTATATTCGTAGTGGCAGGTGGCATTGTTATTCAGCGTATGCGGGATCGCTATCCTCCTGCATTCGCGGTGTTTATCGCTGCGTGTATGTATATTCTCGGCAGTGCTGCTTATATTTTTGGCAAGCTTGGAATTTTACCTAACAGTGTTTTGCTGGATAACGCATTGGCGATCGGGTTGCTGTTACAGGTGATGTTGTTTGCTTACGCATTGTCGGTACGCATGGCAATGGACCGAGATCTTCGTGAGCGTGCGCAGAAAGAATCTGCGATCGCAAAAGATCTGTTGCTTGATAGTGAGCGCCAGCAGAATGTCCGCCTTGATCAGGAAGTGCGTATGCGCACTAAAGAGTTGCAGGAAGCTAACGCCCGCCTTGAAAAAATAAGTACCACCGATGGTCTGACGGGGCTCTACAACCGTCGTCATTTTGATGAATGTCTCGAGCACGAATATACAAGAGCCGCCAGAGGAAAACAGAATCTGTCGGTGATCATGCTCGACATCGATCACTTCAAAAAACTCAATGATACCTATGGGCATGCGTTTGGTGATGAAGCGTTGCGCCAGACGGCTCTGCGGATTCAGGATGTACTCAAACGCCCGGCGGATATCGCCTTCCGTTACGGTGGGGAAGAGTTCGTTATTCTTCTGCCAGATACACCATCTTCGGCAGCGAATATTCTCGCCCGTCAGATCTGGTCAGCCATGCGAAGCGAAGCGATAGATCATCAGGATCAGACTGTGACGTTAACAGTCAGTATTGGTATCGCCACCTCCATAGCCTGGCCAAATGGCGACCCGTATGAGTTGCTGCATCGGGCCGATGAGCAACTCTACCGGGCTAAAGAGGAAGGTCGGGACCGGATTTGTCTTGTCTGATCGTTGCCTGACTCATAGCTACCTGATCCCGTCATTTACGTTACTGCTTTATTACTTCAGGGGCCTGCCATTCGTTTTCCAGCAGTGCTTCATGAGGTGCATAGAAGCGCAGGGTCAGCTGAAATTCATCGTCCGGTGCCGGTAACCAATTACTTAAAGGAACACCTGCAGGTGGGACCGCTGATATATGAATCTGAATATCGCCATTTGCATCTGCGACCAGGCCGGTATTGCTGCCCAATGCGTAGACCTGAGTTCCTAACATGGCTGCGCCATCGTTATTGCGAAGGAAACCGTCATCTCCGTAGAGCGTCAACGACCAGAAGGCGTCGACGGGCGGGAGGTCATCGCCTTTTAACGTAAATACATAATGGTTCTCACCCGAGAAACGTTGGCGTTCTGAATCACGCTCGGCATTCTGGTAGATCGCGTATTCATTTTTATTCGCACCGAAACCAATCTGAGCAACAATCGCACGGATGAAATAGCGATGACCATAGTCGCCCAGTGGAATCGTTTTTGGATTCGGTCCCCAGCCATTTAAACCGAGCAGGCCTAATGCCTGATCGATCGCAAACTGCCCGGCTTTCATGCCGGCATCCAGCGACTTTTTCTCAAGCTTTGAAAGATCAGAGGGCGTAAATTCAGCAAAGCGGCCAACCCCGATAGAGGCCAGAGATTTTTCAATCCAACGCTCACTTTCCGGTGGTGGATTATCAATCATTAATTGCGATAGCCGGGTGAAAAACTCTTCGCCGTTCAGGCTTTTTACCACGTCGATGGGCGGTGTTTTATTTTCGTCTTCTACACAATCTGCCGTTGCCTCCGCCTGATGAACTGCTAAACCATCGTATGGCGTCAGCTGGTACTGGCGTTGAATATCATGAACGGCGGAGATGTCCTCATCGTATTTAATTTCAGTGCGTCCGATAATCCACACGAGATCTGTCGGAGAAGAAATCTCTGTATAGCCATCAGGAATACGGTGATGCTGCAGGCCTGGACCGGTAATAAAATAATGGCCTGAATCCGTACCGTGGGTTTGTGTACCGACACCTGCAAAGTTATTTGACCAGGCATCCAGCAGAGTCATAAGTACATAGCGGTCGGCGACAGCAGGCATATCCAGCATTACTGGGCCATCAGACAGGTCCAGCATCGCCGAGGTATACAAGGTATCCACGTTCGGACGGACGACGGCTTTAAAGTCCGGATCAGGAATATCGAATACATTGGTGAAGGTATTCAGGTCTGAGCCAAAAGTACAGGAGCGTTCAGGGCCGGTCAGACCATCGCGGGTTTCACCCATCAGTACCAGAGGGAAGCCATAGGTATAGGCCATGGCAGCTTTTGCCGTGACGGTGGTCGCAGTTACGCTGGCCACTACGGGTTTTGCCAGCATCATCAGGGCAGTTATGAGCAGAGCTGCTTTCGTATAGTCCTTCATAGTCATTACCTTGTTATTGTTTTCGTTAAAGGCGTTACAGGAATGTTTCCTGTCAGGTCAGGCTAGAAGGTATGGGAATCTTTGCTTATAACCATTTGAGACAAATGGCAGCGCGGTAGAGTGATTGGCGTTCGCTTTTTGTAACGCCTTGTAGAGTTACAGCGCAGGCACAGGCAGAATCAGACGATCACCAGAGAGCCTATATTTATGGAAATATCTGACCTGAAGGAACCGACTATTGCCCGTGACACCGTACTTTCGCACCTGGGTGCGTTAAAGGCTTACCTGTCGGAGCGGGGAGAAACTCAGGCCTATGCAGCAGTACATAAACTGGTGGATGATGGCTTATCTGGTTACCCAGCAGGAAGTCGTATTCCAGGGGCGCTTGTCGGTAAGAACCTCGATCTGGTGTCTCAGTGGCTGAATGAACCGAATATCGGCCTGAAGCTATCGCCAGGGTCTACCCGCTTACACCCGAAAATAGCCTTCTTTTTCAAAAAACGGGAATTTGCCCTCTACGATTACTGCTGCCTGCTTCAGCGTTACCTGAGCCTGATGACTGAGGTGCTGACCATCGAAATCGAAGAGCAGGGCGATAAGCTGATACTCAGCTGCGTACCACACCCGGATATTTACGTCAGCCCGCATCAACATGAAGGATTCGTTACCTCCCTTTGCGATGCGATTCTGGATAATTTCGCCCTGAAGCCCTCGGCGATTTCCTTCAGACATAACCTGCCCAAGCAGCTACCGGATGCCGGTATCTACCAACGGATCCTTGGGTTGATGCCTGACTTCGGCAGTGGTCGCACCTGTGTCATATTTCCGCTTAATGAACGCAGAGATAACAGTGTCAGAAGTAGCGCAGAAGCGTCTTTCCGCAGTTTGCAGGAGCTTGAAGCGGCACATCTGAAAAGTCATCCGACCGAGCTCTGGAGCGAGCGCTGTCTCTTTTTGTTAGAACTGCTGCTCTGCTATGGCGAACCAACTAAAAACGCCGTGGCGGACCTTCTGGCTGTTACACCGCGGACATTGCAACGTCGCCTGACTGACGAAGAAACCAGCTTCCGGGAGTTGCTCAATGCGTTGCGACTTAAACTCGCGAAGAAGTACCTGAAGCAGGCGGAATACAGTCTTGAAGACATTACTTTCCTGCTTGGCTTTAAAGATGTGGGAGTGTTTTACCGATCATTTAAAAGCTGGACGGACCAGACACCGGGAGAATACCGGGCGATGGTGCAGGGGTAATTCGATTAAGAATTGGTTTTAAGAATGGTGGGCCTGCTCGGACTTGAACCGAGGACCTAACGATTATGAGTCGTGTGCTCTAACCAACTGAGCTACAGGCCCATTCCATATTGGTTACGGATGAATATCCGAACTGCGCAGCATTATAAGCAGCATCTCAGTGAAGTGCCACCTCTTTGATTTTTCTCTGTTTTTGGGCAAAAAATAACCCGGCATATAGCCGGGTTATCAGGGTGCTGCAGTATCTGTGGCTTATTCGTCGATAAAGCTACGCAGGTGCTCAGAGCGCGTTGGGTGACGCAGCTTACGCAGTGCTTTTGCTTCAATCTGACGGATACGCTCACGGGTTACGTCGAACTGCTTACCTACCTCTTCCAGAGTGTGGTCAGTATTCATATCGATACCGAAACGCATACGCAGTACTTTCGCTTCACGGGCCGTCAGACCAGCCAGTACTGAGCGGGTTGCTTCAGTAAGACCTTCGTTGGTTGCCGTATCCAGAGGAGAATCCGACTGGGTATCTTCAATAAAGTCGCCCAGATGTGAATCTTCGTCATCACCGATTGGGGTTTCCATTGAGATAGGTTCTTTAGCGATTTTCAGTACCTTGCGGATTTTGTCTTCTGGCATTTCCATACGCTCAGCCAGTTCTTCAGGTGTTGGCTCGCGGCCCATTTCCTGCAGCATCTGACGTGAAATACGGTTCAGTTTGTTGATAGTTTCAATCATGTGAACCGGAATACGGATGGTACGCGCCTGGTCGGCAATCGAACGGGTGATCGCCTGACGAATCCACCAGGTAGCATAGGTGGAGAACTTGTAACCGCGACGGTATTCGAATTTATCTACCGCTTTCATCAGACCGATGTTGCCTTCCTGAATCAGGTCGAGGAACTGCAGGCCACGGTTGGTATATTTTTTCGCAATAGAGATAACCAGACGCAGGTTAGCCTCAACCATTTCTTTCTTGGCGCGACGTGCGCGGGCTTCACCGATAGAAACGCGGCGGTTTACTTCTTTGATTTCCGGAATAGTCAGACCAACGTTGTCTTCAACAGCTTTGATCTTCTTCTGACAACGGAAGATTTCAAATTTGTATGTATCTACTTTGTCAGAGTATGGCTTTTCTGCGGCGATCAGTTCTTCAATCCACGCATTGTTAACTTCATTACCCGGGAAGGTCGAGATGAAGTCTTTGCGGTTCATCCCACATTTACGGGTCATAAGTACCATGATCTGGCGCTCCTGAGCACGGATCGCATCAAGCGCGTCACGGGCTTCGGCCACCAGACTGTCAAAATACTTAGGTGTCAGCTTGATCGGAGCAAACAGACCAGCAAGTTCTTCGATAGCTTTTTCAGCCTGCTTACTGGCACGACCGTGCTTCTCGATTGCTTTTATAGTAGCGATGCTGGCGTCATTGATTTCGGTGAAGCGACGGACAACTTCCGCCATATCGATGCCGCTCTCTTCGTTGTCGCTTGAGCTATCATCGTCATCGTCGTCTGATGAGTCTTCGTCAGTATCGTCAGTGCTGGTATCTTCAGTTGCGGCTGCCGATGCTGTTGAAAGATCGTTGTCTTCGGTCGGGTCGATAAAACCACTGAAAATATCGCCGACGCGGTTCGGATCTTCTTCCGCTTCCTGGAACGCTTTCATGATGCGTTCAACGGCACCCGGGTAATACGCCAGTGCAGACATCACTTCGCGGATGCCCTCTTCGATGCGCTTGGCGATCACGATTTCGCCTTCGCGGGTCAGCAGCTCGACTGTACCCATTTCACGCATATACATACGTACAGGGTCAGTAGTACGACCTACGTCAGACTCCACCGATGCCAGTGCAGCCGCTGCCTCTTCTGCTGCTGCGTCGTCGGCTGCTTCAGACATGAACAGTGACTCGCCATCCGGAGCAACTTCGGATACCGGAATGCCGATATCGTTAATCATGCGGATGATGTCTTCTACCTGATCAGGATTCGCAATATCATCAGGAAGGTGGTCATTCACCTGAGCATAAGTAAGGTAACCCTGCTCTTTGCCTTTTGCGATAAGTTCTTTAAGACGGGATTGTTGCGTACTGGTCGACATAGAAGCCCTACGTTCCGAATTTTTAAGGCGGAATAAAACCGCGAAGTATATCTGTTAACCATTAGTTAGGCCAGAACTCTGAGCGATTGTTCCCCTGATGAGGGGGCAGGCTGGCCGATTTCGGGTGCTGGTTAGCAGCTTGTATTAGATTGGGTCATATCTGTCGCATTTCAAGGAGTGGTCAGGTCAGTGACGTGAATAAATAGACGTGCGTTTTTTATTGCGTTCATGGCGCTGACGCTTGAGTTCACGCAGCTGTTCGCGCTCTTCGGTGGAGAGCTTTTCACCGTTACGGAGCTTGGCCTCGATTGCATCGAGCTGGCGGTCGTCTTTGCGGGCCGACATGCGGTCCAGAACCGAACGGATATCGGATGCAACAGGACGGATCTTGTCGCTGTCGGGATTGTCTGCCAGTCGTTGCAGTTCTGCCTGATAGGGAGTGCCAATCCACTGAATCAACAGACCAACGCTGTCTTGTTGTGGGCTTTGGTGAAGCTTACGCAAAACTTCAAGCAGCAGACGCTCTGTATCACTTTCTGCCTCTGCATCCGGCATGGTCAGTTCCTGTGCTAGCGACGGACAGCGAACAAGGTATCCCATTGCCCGGTACACTAACGGCGCAAGGTGATCATCATTACTGGACGTATGTGCCGGTGGCAGCGGCTCTATCGGAATGTCGATATAACCCGGTACATCGTCTTCTGGTGGAGGAGTCCCATCGTCCTGTTCATTCAGTTCCACCATGGCCATGCTGCGTGTGCCGATCAGTTCTTCAAGGCGTTTGGCCATCAGGTTGCGTAAGGTGCCTGCCGGAAGGCGGCCAATGAGAGGTGCGGCCATGCGGTCGAGGCGAGCCTTGCCGTCCAGCGTGTCGAAGTCGACCTGCTGCTTCAGATGTTGAAACAGGAACTCGGGCAAGTGCAGTGAAGTATTCAGTCGATGCTCAAAACCATCTTTGCCTTCTTTGCGAACCAGTGAATCCGGGTCTTCACCTTCTGGCAGAAACAGGAATCTTGCCTGTACGCCATCGTTGAGGATTGGCAGTACGGTTTCCATCGCACGCGATGCAGCAGTGCGTCCGGCATCATCGCCGTCGAAGCAGAAGATAACTTCAGGCACGATTTTAAACAGCCGGCGCAGGTGATGTTCGCTGGTTGCGGTGCCCAGTGTCGCTACGGCGTAGTGAATGCCAAACTCAGCGAGTGCAACGACATCCATGTAGCCTTCAACAATAACGAAACGGGTCAGTTTCTGTCGTATTTTGCGGGCTTCGTAAAGGCCGTACAGCTCACGGCTTTTCTGGAATATCGGTGTTTCCGGGGAGTTCAGGTATTTAGGTTTTTCATCACCAAGAACACGGCCACCAAAGGCAATGTAGCGACCTCGCGCATCGCGGATCGGAAACATAATGCGATCGCGGAAGCGATCATAGGTTCGGCCATCTTCCTTTTCGATCAACATGCCGCAGGTAATAAGTTCTTTGATTGCCTGCTTGTCGGTTCCCAGGGCTGCCTGAAGGCCGTCCCAGCCCGGGGGCGCGTAACCGATGCCGAAGAATTTGGCTGCCTTTCCTGACAGGCCGCGATTCTTAAGGTATTTCACTGCCTTGTCGCGTTGGTCGTGCGTGCGTAATTGCTGTTCGAAGAACTGGCAGGAGGCCTCCATACGCCGAAACAGGCTCTGATGCTCCTGCTCCTGTTGAATTTCTTTCTGGCTGGCCGCTTCTTTAGGAACTGCCATATTCATCTGATCG
The DNA here is from genome assembly GCA_038109705.1 of Thalassolituus sp. Taxonomy (GTDB): domain Bacteria; phylum Pseudomonadota; class Gammaproteobacteria; order Pseudomonadales; family Oceanobacteraceae; genus Thalassolituus. The sequence goes on from JAYNJA010000018.1 coordinate 17,291, forward strand.
GCGAGCTTTTCTACCGCATCCGGAAAGCTCAGGCCGTCAAACTCCATCACGAAGCGCAGTGCGGTACCCGACGCGCCACAACCAAAACAGTAGTAGAACTGTTTATCCGGAGAGACGGTAAACGACGGTGTGTTTTCGTTATGGAAAGGGCAGCAGGCAGAGTAGTTTTTGCCGGTTTTTTTCAGTTTGACGCGGCTGTCCACCACATCGACAACGTCGACACGGGCGAGCAGTTCATCAATAAAATTCTGAGGGATACGGCCTGCCATGGAAGCTCTTGTTTAAAGGTCGGAGACTATTATCAACGTAAACCATCCATAAACAACAAAAGCGCCAATAACGGATGTCATTGGCGCTTATGTTTGTCTGCCTGTCTGGGCAGCGAAGATCAGAGCTGTGATTTCACCATCTGGCTGACCTGTGCCATATCGGCACGACCCTGCACTAGTGGTTTTAGGATGCCCATCACTTTACCCATGTCCTGCATGCCGGCGGCACCGGACTGTGCAATCGCTTCAGCCACCATATTGGTGAGCTCTTCCTCGCTGATCGCCTCGGGCATGAATTCACTGATCACAGCAATTTCTGCCTGTTCCACGGCGGCCAGATCTTCACGTCCCGCATCCGTATACTGCTGGATGGAGTCGCGGCGCTGCTTACACATTTTATCGAGGATCAGAAGTGCACGGGCGTCATCGACTTCGATACGCTCGTCTACTTCAACTTTTTTGAATTCAGCCGTAACCAGACGCAGAGCACCGAGGCGTTCTTTGTCTTTAGCACGCATAGCGTCCTTAACGGCACTTTTAATCGTAGCTGTCAGGCTCATTCAAAAATCCCCGTAACAGATGCAGGATCAGTACAGACGGGTCATCTTACGCTGTTCGCGCTGTACCTTTTTCAGGTGACGCTTAACAGCGGCAGCAGCTTTACGCTTGCGAACCCATGTTGGCTTTTCGTAGTGTTCACGACGACGTACTTCAGACAGTACGCCTGCTTTTTCACAAGAACGCTTGAAGCGACGCAGAGCAACGTCAAACGGTTCGTTTTCTTTAACTTTTACAGCTGGCATCCAATCACCTACTTGTTTGTCTATTCGGTCTAGTGGGGAATCACAGCCCCAGTCAGAGGGCGGGCATTCTAAAGGCTTTATTCTCAGAATGCAAAGGTCCTTTTGTCTGAATCCTGTCAGACGGCGCCGATGCCCGGAATCTCAGGCTGCGAAGCCATGCCGGGGCGGCGTAGGCGCTGGTATGGGAAGCCCCGTGGCAGTATCATGCGCGCACTAGAAGTGTGCCTGATATCCCTTGGTAACAGGTACCGAACTCGGGCTGTAGAGGTTTGTATGCTGGTACTGGGGCTGGAAACATCCTGTGATGAAACAGGAATCGCGCTGTATGACACAGAGCGGGGCTTGTTGGCGCATCGGGTGTACTCACAGATTGCCGTTCATGCAGAGTATGGCGGTGTTGTGCCAGAGCTGGCGTCACGGGATCACATCCGCAAGGGGCTGCCGCTCATCAGAGAGGTGATGGCCGAAGCAGGGCTCACTCTGAAGGACCTCGAAGGTATTGCTTATACCCGGGGGCCGGGTCTTGTCGGCGCGCTATTAGTAGGTGCCTGTATGGGGCAGTCACTTGCCTGGTCTTTGGGTATCCCGGCCGTTGGCGTTCATCATATGGAAGGGCACCTGCTGGCACCTATGCTCGAAGAGGAATCTCCGGATTTTCCTTTTATTGCCTTATTGGTCTCTGGTGGTCATACCCAGCTGGTGAAGGTGACAGCCATAGGCGAGTATGAGCTTCTCGGTGAGTCGCTGGATGATGCCGCTGGCGAAGCCTTTGATAAGGCAGCCAAAATGATGGGCCTGCCGTATCCGGGTGGCCCGGAACTGAGCCGTATAGCTGATCAGGGTGATGCGAAACGTTTCAGCTTTCCACGTCCCATGACTGACCGTCCGGGGCTGGATTTCAGCTTCAGTGGTCTGAAAACCTTCACCCGTACCACCATTCTTGATTGTGCCGTTGACGGTGTGCTGTCTGAGCAGGACAAAAATGATATCGCCGCGGGTTTTCAGGCGGCAGTTGTCGATACGCTGGCGATTAAATGCAAACGCGCAATGAAGCAGACCGGTGTAAACCGCTTGATTATTGCCGGTGGTGTGGGCGCGAATAAATTATTGCGCGAGCAGCTGCGTAAGACCGCGGAAGAGTTAAAAGGCCGGGTGTTTTACCCGCGCCCGGAACTCTGTACCGATAATGGCGCCATGATCGCCTATGCAGGCGCTCAGCGTTTACTTGCCGGGGAAGATGCGCCGTTAGCTGTCAGTTGTGTACCGCGTTGGCCAATGACGGAACTCACCTCAGTGCATCTGGATGGATAAGGTCGATGGATAAGGTTTTTATTCGTGAACTGAAAGTCGATGCGGTTATTGGCGTATACGACTGGGAAAATCAGGTACTCCAGCCTCTGGTCTTCGATCTTGAAATGGCCTGGGATATCCGTGTTGCCGCGCAGACGGATGACCTGATGCACGCGCTGGATTATCAGGCGGTCTCTGAATTTATCGAACGCTTTGTACGTGAGCAGCATTTTCAGCTGCTTGAATCCTTGCTTGATCGTCTTGCCGAAGCACTGCTCAAAGAGTTTGGTATGCCCTGGCTGAAAATCAGTGTCGAGAAGCCAGCGGTTGTTCCTCAGGCCCGTGCAGTAGGTTTATGCATCGAGCGGGGCGGCATCTGATGGCTCGCGTGTTTCTTGGTGTCGGGGCTAACCTGAATCCAGAACAGAATATAGTGAATGGTATTCGTCGCCTTTCTGACGATGTGGCGATTGTAGCGATTTCACCGGCGTATTTATCGCCCGCGGTCGGTTTTGATGGTCCGGACTTTATCAATCTGGTGGTGCAGATTTCGACCGCTGCCAGGGTCGTTGAATTAAA
>JAYNJA010000018.1:20241-21995 GCA_038109705.1 Thalassolituus sp.
CACCTGACGCAGTGAAATATTCTTCCCGTGCGCTGGATATCGATATTCTGCTGTACGACGATCTTAGTGGTGATATTGATGGCATTCAGTTGCCGCGTACTGATGTGCAGCGTTTTGCTTTTGTCTTGCGTCCACTGCTGGATCTCTGGCCGGATGCCGAGTGTCCAGCGACAGGCCAGACCCTACGTGAGTTCTGGCCAGCAGTCGCTGACCAATCCTTGAAAGAAACAGAGATCAATGCGCTTGAGGCGTTGAAGCCTGCTTTGCTTTCTTCCACTGTTGCAGGTGTTCAGCGCGTTTAGCTGCGAGTGCCGGGCGAATTTCCGCCCCCTGGATACCTTCGGCCATGATCTCCTTCGGCGTGATGCTCAATGCTTCTTTGAGTGCCTCCCGGCAATAATCCGCTTGAGGATAATCACTCTCTTCAAAGCCTGTTCGCCCACGAGCATCAGAGATACAGACGAGTAAAAAATCCTCGAAACGTTCAGGGCGGCGCCACACATCAAGTTGGTCAAATACCTTCAGCATAGTTTCACCCCGTAATTCAAAGGCGCGATGAATATGGGTGTGAAATTCGCTGGCGAGCAGAGCGAGAGTTTTTGCATCGTTTGGCGCTTTTAAGCGCTCGCACAATTTTTTAACGGGTTTAATACCGCGTTTTTCATGGCCAAAATGACGTGGCCATTCGGATTCTGGTGTCAGGGCTTTGCCCAGATCATGAATTAATGCGGCCCAACGGACGGCGATGTTATCCGAGAGTCTGACTGCAGCCTTAAGGCACATCAGAGCATGTACGCCGGTATCGACTTCAGGGTGGTATTTTTCCGGCTGCGGAACACCGAACAGAGCGTCCAGCTCCGGAAACCAGACGGCCAATGCACCACACTCGCGCAGTACCTGAAAATAGACGTCAGCGTGCTCTTCACCCAGTGCTCGCTGGGTTTCAGTCCAGACTCTTTCTGCCACCAGATGCTCGAGTTCGCCATCAGCGACCATGGTTTTCATCAGCGTCATTGTTTCATCCGCAACAGTAAAACCAAGGCCGGCAAATCGTGCGGCAAAGCGGGCAACCCTGAGCACCCGTAAAGGGTCTTCGGCAAATGCGTCTGACACGTGACGAAGCTTGCGTTGTTCCAGGTCCTGCTGACCGTTATAAGGGTCGACAATATTTCCGTCGTCGGTGGCGGCCATGGCATTGATGGTCAGGTCGCGGCGAAGCAGGTCTTCTTCTAATGTCACTTCAGATGAGAAGTCACATACAAATCCTTGGTAGCCTTTTCCGCTTTTCCGCTCTGTTCGCGCAAGTGCATATTCTTCATGTGTATCAGGATGCAGAAACACCGGAAAATCGGCTCCCACCTGCTGATAACCCAGCGACAGCATTTCTTCGGGCGTAGCACCAACGACGACCCAGTCGTGATCCTTAACCGGTCGGTTTAGTAATCTGTCACGGACGGCTCCGCCCACAAGGTAGGTCTGCATAACGCGCTCTTTAAAACAAAAAAGGCCATCAAAAACTGATGGCCTTTAAGTCTACCGGGACTATTTACGTCTTAGAAGTAGAAGCCGAATTCCATGGCTGCACCAAACTCTTTTTCAGGTTTAGCAATGTCGGCCATCAGTGCGAGGTCGAGGTGAACACCAAACGGTGACACGCCCGCGCCTAGGGATACAACATTGTTATCGCCTGCGAGGTTTGTACGGTAACCGGCTCGCAGCTGCGCCCAACCAAAGGCATCCAGCTCGCCACCAAT
>JAYNJA010000018.1:22095-23542 GCA_038109705.1 Thalassolituus sp.
TAGTGGTAAGTCGATACTGCCTGAATTTTAGGGGTGACGCCCAGGGCAAATTTACGCCCTTCTACTTCAAGAGCTTTCGATAGGGTCAGGCCAACTTCAGCAACGGCAATGGCTGCAATTTCGACTTTTGAGTTGAAGCTTGGGTCTTCAGCGGCGGTTGAAATATCACCGTTTTCAAACACAGGGCTTGAGCCACTGTTGTCTGTTACGCTGGATACAGACTCAAAGTTAACCAGATTGTCCAGGGCTGCTGCCGCAGATGCTGCGGCGGCCTGCGCTTCGGTCGACATAGGATCATCGTACTCTTGAAGGGCAGCAACCTGGGAGTTGGCATCGGCAGCGGCGTCCAGGTATTCGCTGGTCGCCTGACCATAGGCGAGAATATTGTTCTGGTCCTGGTCGGTAAAGATACTGCGCGCTGAGAAGTTAGCGTCGGCACGGGCTGATACTGCAACGGCAATCAGGTCAGTCGGTATTGCTATGGCTGCACTGACACCTAAGCGGCCGCGCAGTGGGCTGCCAGAAATGGCATCCAGCGAATCGGTCAGATCGTTTGAGGCACTGTTCAGTTCGCTGACCACGCTCTGTGTCTCACTGATGGCGTTGGCGAAGTTAGTGCTGGCTGTAGCCACATCGCCGTTGTTTTCAATAGCTGTCGCCAGGTCGTCAGCAGCGGTGCCCAGATTGCTTACTGCATCCGGCAGGTTACCGGGTACCGCGTCGTCAAAGAGGTCGGCAAAGCGGGGCATGATGTCGTCGCCGATTTCTTCGCCTTTATCAATTACTTCTTCTTCATCCGCCAGGTTGATACCAATCTGCGGAAAGAGCAGGGCAAAGTTATCCCCATCACGGCGGTGCGAAAGCAGAGACGGGTTGTATGCTGGTGCATGAGCAAGGCGCGCACTGGCGACGCCGGTGTTGCCCATTGCCAGGCCGCGGGCGTCCATTGGCATGTAAGGTGTCGCAAGAGCCGGTGTTCCGGCGAGCAGAATGGCAGAGCCCAACAGCGTGCGTTTCAGCATGGTTTTGTCCTCGAAGAAAAGTAATTCAGACTCAGTGTAGCGCTTGTGTGAACTTTGGTTGTAAAAGCTCGTAACTCAGCGTAGTCTTTTTTGCGCATTATCAATTTTCTGAAGATCAGTCGCTAATGAAACACCTACAAATGTCATACATTCGAGCCAACATTGCTGCCATTGTGCCAGCGATGCGAGCCCCTGTGTGTGTCCGTTGGGGATATCTGCGGCCTGAGAATCAGAGTTGATAAGTTTCTGATTTTTAAAAGGTCGCACTTGTGCGGCCTTTTTTGTTTTCAGGCTGCACAGGAAGCGTCCGGGGATATTTAAGGTAAGGACGTCATGAAAATTATTCTTGCGTATATCGCGGTGGTGATCATCTGGTCATCGACGCCGATCGCTATTCAGTTCAGTCAGACCGGGCTGGATTTCTT